>DASYUP010000712.1:0-8515 GCA_036001185.1 Thermoanaerobaculia bacterium | reverse complement strand
CCAGCAGCGGGCCACCGCCGCCGGCAGCGCCAGCAGCGCCGGCAGCAGGGCCGCGCCGAGCCAGCCGGCGCGCGGCACCGGAGAGCCCCGCATCGCCAACAGCAGTACCAGCCAGAGCAGCGGCAGCAACACCTTGCCCCGAGCGCCCAGCCGCAGGGGATCCCAGCCGCGCCAGCCGTAGGCGGCAAGGGCCAGCAACGCGGCGTGGGCGCAGGCGACGGCGAGCGCCGAGGCGCCGTAGTAGAAGCTGCCGCACCAGCCGGCGAAGAGCGCCAGCAGGGCCGCCGGCAGGTAGCACGGCCAGCCGTCCCGTCGTGTTACACGGTCACTGCGACGGCGGAATTCGGCCGGCTGATCTGCCACGGGGCGGCGATCCTACAGGGGGCCGGATGCGGTATCCTTTTCAGTCGGCCGGCCCGGCCCCCCCAACGGCCATACCACCAAAGCTCACACACCTGCAGCTCTCCAGGAGATCTCCGCGATGACGCTCGATACCGTTCGCGACCAGCGCCCCATGTCCGCTGAAGCAGCCCAGCTGTTAGCCTCCCTCGGCATCGAGCGCGAGAACCCGGGTGCCTTCGCCGGCGGCTGGCTGCCCACCAGCGGCGCCCTCGTCGAGTCGATCAATCCCGCCACCGGCGAAGCCATCGGCGCCGTGCGGATGGCCAACGGTGACGAGTACAACCGCTGCGCCGAGGTCACCGTCGAGGCCTTCAACGAGTGGCGCACCTGGCCCGCCCCCAAGCGCGGCGAGGTGGTGCGCCAGCTCGGCCAGCGCCTGCGCGACCACAAGGCCGAGCTCGGCCGGTTGGTCACCCTCGAGGTGGGCAAGATCCTCTCCGAGGGTCTCGGCGAGGTGCAGGAGATGATCGACATGGCCGACCTCGCCGTCGGCCTGTCGCGTCAGCTCTACGGCCTGTCGATGCACTCGGAGCGGCCGCAGCACCGCATGTACGAGCAGTGGCTGCCGCTGGGGCCGGTGGGGATCATCACCGCCTTCAACTTCCCGGTCGCCGTCTGGGCCTGGAACGCCATGGTGGCGGCGGTGTGCGGCGACTCGATGCTGTGGAAGCCCTCGCCCGAGGCGCCGCTCACCGCCCTGGCGGTGACCCGCATCGCCCATGAGGTGCTGGAGGAGAACAGCGCGCCGCCGATCTTCAACCTCGTCCTCGGCCCCGTCGAGGAGGTCGGCGAGCGCATGGTGCGCGACCCCCGCTTCCCGCTCATCTCCGCCACCGGCTCGGTGGCCATGGGCCGCCGCGTCGGCAGCCTGGTGGCGCAGCGGCTGGGGCGCACCCTCCTCGAGCTGGGCGGCAACAACGGCATCGTGGTGATGAACGACGCCGACCTCGACCTGGCGCTGCGCGCCGTGCTGTTCGCCGCCGTCGGCACCGCCGGGCAGCGCTGTACCAGCTGCCGCCGGCTCTTCCTGCAGAAGGGCATCGCCGAGGAGATGAAGCGGCGGCTGGTGGCGGCCTATGGCTCGATTCGCATCGGCGATCCCCTCGCGCCGTCGACCCTGATGGGGCCGCTCATCAACCGCGCGGCGGTCGACAAGATGCGGGCAGCCCTCGCGCGGGTCGAGCAGGAGGGCGGGCGCGTGCTCGCCGGCGGCGGCACCCTCGACCGGCCCGGCTTCTTCATGCAGCCCACCCTCGTCGAGGCCCACGCGGCGATGCGCATCACCTGCGAGGAGACCTTCGCGCCGATCCTCTACGTCAACGAGTTCGAGACCCTCGACGAGGCGATCGACATGCACAACGCCGTGCCGCAGGGGCTCTCCTCGGCGATCTTCACCCTCAACCTGCGCTACGCCGAGCGCTTCCTGGCCGCCACCGGCAGCGACTGCGGCATCGCCAACGTCAACATCGGCACCTCGGGAGCGGAGATCGGCGGCGCCTTCGGCGGCGAGAAGGAGACCGGCGGCGGCCGCGAGGCGGGCGCCGACTCCTGGAAGGCGTACATGCGGCGCCAGACCTGCACCATCAACTGGGGAACGGCGCTGCCCCTCGCCCAGGGCGTCGAGTTCGATCTCTGAGCGCCGGGCCGGCCGCGACGGGAGTGTTCGCCCGGCTGAGCGAGCCGCTGCGACGCTCACACGGCGCGACAGCCACCGCGGCGGCCGCCTACGCGGCGCTCACCCTGGTCTGGTTCCGGCCGGTATGGCGCCACCTGTCGACGGCCGTCACGCCCGACGCCGGTGACCCCTGGCTCTGCCTTTACTTCCTCGAGTGGGGGTACCGCCGCCTCGGCCGCGGCCTGAACGGGGTCTGGAGCCCGCCGTTCTTCTTCCCCACCCGCGGCGCGCTCGCGCTCTCCGATCACCTGCTGGGGCCGGCGGTCATGACCGCGCCGCTGCGCGCGCTCACCGGCAGCGAGGTGTTGCCCTACAACTTGCTGGTCCTCACCTCCTTCTTCCTCTGTGCGCTGGTGACCTATTTCGTCTGCCGCCGGCGCGGGCTGACGCCGCTGGCCGCCTTTGCCGCCGGCCTGGTCTTCGCCGGCGCGCCGTTTCGCTGGGACCAGCTCTCCCATCTCGCCATCCTGCTCGCGCAGTGGGTGCCACTCACGGTGTGGGCCTGGGACGAGCTGCTCGCCACCCCGTCGCCACGGCGGGCAGCCCTGTTCCTGGGTAGCTACCTGCTGCAGGTCACCGGCGGGACCTCGCTCGCCTACATGGTGCACCTGCCGCTGGTCGTGCTGGCCGTCCTGCATCTGGTCGAGCGGGGCGGTGCGCTGCTCTCGCGGCGCTCGCTGCGTGTGTTGGCGCCGACGATCCTGGCTTCGGCGCTCGCCGCCGCCGCGGTGTTCGTCCCCTATTGGCAGATCAGCCACCGGCTGGGAATGGCGCGGCAGGATGAGGAGATCCGCTCCTACGGCGCGCGAGCGACCAGCTTCGTCCTCCCTTCGCATCGCAACCTCTACGTCTCGCAGCCGTGGTGGGAGCAGTTCCGACACGAGGAGAACGTCCTCTTCCCGGGCTTCGTGGCGACGCTGTTGGCGCCGCTCGGTCTGCTGGCGCCGCTCGCCGGCCGGCGCGCCGCAGCGGACGACACCGCCGCAACTGCTCCGCCCTTCTCGTGCTGGGACCGCGCCCAGCTCGCGACGGGTGTGATGGCCGTCGCGCTCTGCTTCGCCGGCGTCTACCTGCCGCTCGCCGGGGTGGTGCCCGGCTTGCACGGCATGCGAGCACCGGCACGATTCTTCGCCATTGCCCTGCTGCCCATCGCCTGGTTCGCCGGCCGCGGAGTCGAGGTACTGCGCGGCAGCGGTGCGCACCGCGCGCGTGGCGCCGCCGTCGCGTTGTTGGTCGTCGCGCTCGCCGTCGAGAGCACGCCGCGGCGCCTCGAGTGGGTGGCGGTGCCGACGCCGGCCACCTACCCGCCGGTCTACCACTGGCTGGCGCGGCAACGCGACGTCACCGCCATCGTCGAGCTGCCCTTCACTCGCACGCCGGCCGGCGAGGTGCCGCGCATGCTCTACCAGACGTTGCATGGCAAGCCCCTGGCGAACGGCTACAGCGGCTACAGCCCGCCCTCCTTCACCACCCTCCAGGCGAGCCTGCACTGGCCCCTGCGCGCACCCGAGCAGTTCAACCTGCTGCGCTGGCAGGGCATCTCGCACGTGGTGGTGCGCGGCAAGGGGCCCGACGGTCGCCGCCGGTCGCCGCCGGTGCCGCTCGCCCTCGCGCTGGTGCGTGGCCCCGGGCGCCAGGCCGAGCTGGTCTACGCCGACCCTACAAACCTCGTCTACCGCCTGCTGCCGCCGCCGGGCGGTTGACCCCGTTGACGGGTCGGCGCCGACGCGCCCCGCGCCGCCGAGGCCGCGTCGGGCCGGCCTCGGTGCGCCTGCTCTGGCCGCGGCAGCACCTGCCAGTTCTCGGTCTCGTCGCTGGTGTAGACGCGGCGGAAGACGTCCCAGTGGTTGGCCATCCAGCGCCGCTCGGGATCCTCGTCGGCGCCGCGCACCACCACCACGTACTGCACGCCGAGCCGCTCGAGCAGGGAGCGCCAGCGACTGTAGAGGCCCGGCGGTTGCGGCCGCCGCGGTGAGACGCCCCAGCCGTAGAACTCGGCCACCGGGTTGGACGAGCGGGGCACGATGCGCACGTCGTTCTGCAGCCGGCTGCCGAAGAAGAGGTAGGGCGCGTTGTAGCCGACGTAGGCGACGCGGGCTCCGCGGGGCCCGGCCAGCCGCTCGAGGGCGAGGGCTGCCGGCGCCTCTCGCAGCCGACCCGCCTGGTACCCCTCCACGCAGGCGCCGAGCGCCACGGCGCCCAGCGCGGCGAGAACGGCGACCAGGGCCACCGTGGCGCCGGAGAGCGCGGATCCCGACGGGCCGCCGAGCGCCCCGTGCTCCCGCGCCCGCCGCCAGGCCGCCCTCGCCTGCAGCGCCGGCCAGGCGGCGGCGGCGGCGACCAGCGCGAAGGCGAGCGCCAGCGCCAGCGGCCCGTGCCAGCGCGTCCAGCGCGTGAAGTTGACGACCGCCACCGCGGCCGCGGCGATGCGCAACCAGCGACCAACGGAGCCGAGCTGCTCGGTGAGCCAGCCGAAGGCCACTGCGGCCATGGCCACTCCGGCGAGGAAGTAGCGGATGTCGCGATGGTCGTGGGTGAGGAAGAGGAACTCGAGGAACGAGACCAGAGGCACGAAGAGCGCCGCGGCGAGCAGGGGCCGGCGCCGCCACGCGGCGAGCAACGGCGCCAGCAGTGCCGCCGGCAGCAGGGTGTAGGGAAAGAAGCTGGCGAAGCGATTGTCGGGTGAGGCGAGGAACTCCCAGAGATCGATGTGCGCCTCCGCTCCCCCCATGCGGGCGGCGAGCGAGAGCTCGGGACGCCCGGCGAAGACCGTTCGGCCGCCGACCGTCACCAGCTGCGGGTAGACCGGATTGCCGGCGCTCACCCAGTTGCGCAGGTAGCCGTAGCCGCCCACCACCAAGGCCGCGAGCACGAGGCCGGAGAGGGCCGCGACGACGAAGGTGGGCCGGGGCCGCGCGCCTCGCTCGCGCCGACGCGACAGCAGCGCCACCACCAGCACCGCGAGCACGATCGCCGCCACCTGGATCCCGAGGTACTTGGAGGCCACCAGCAGGCCCAGGCAGAGTCCCAGGTAGACGAAGCGGCCGACCTCCCCGAAACGCCGCTCGCCGACGTGGCGCCCGCCGGCCGGCTCCCCGCAGAGCAGCGCCGCGTCGAGCGCCGCCAGCGTGGCGAAGGCGGCGACGTGGTCGTTGCCGGCGGCGAAGGCCAGCGCCGCCACCCGCCGCAGCAGCCCGTAGAGCACCACCGACAACGCCGTCGCACGCAGCCCGAGGCCCAGCCGCCGGGCGATGGCGGCGACGGCGACGAACGAGAAGAGAGCGAAGGGCAGCTCGGACCAGCGCGCAACTATGTCGCTGTCGCGAAACGGCGCCAGCAGGCTCCAGCTCGCGAGCTCCGGCAGCAGCGGGTAGAACGACGGGCTCCAGTCCCCCATCGGCAGCTTGACCATCCGCAGGTCCGCGAAGCGCTGCCAGACGGCCACCGCCGTGAGGTGGTAGGAGAGGTCGTCGGGGCCGGTGCCGGGTGGCAGCCCGAAGCGCACGACCGCCTCCGCCGCGTAACCCACCGCCAGGGCTGCGACGGCGGCGCGAATGAGCGCCGCCTCGACGTGGGCGAAGAGCGGCTCCCGCGGCCGCGGGATCGAGGAACACACGGTCGCGATTGGCGCCGCCACGTTCATCGCCGGCGGCGGCGCGCACCGTGGCAGCGCCAGAGTGGCCAGCGCCACCGCGGCGACGACGGCGAGAAACAGCTCCGGGCGCAGCCAACCGGCGTGGCCGAGCGCCAGCGTCACCGCCTGGTCGAAGGCGACGGCACAGGTGAATGCCGCCACCGCCGCCGAGGCCGGCGGCAGGTCCGGGACGAGCCAACAGCTCAACGCCCTCCCCACCGTGCCCAGCGCTCCGAGCAGCGCCAGCATGACGAGAGCCTGCAGTCGCCGATCCGCCACGGGCAGCCACGCCGCCAGCAGCAGCACGATCGCAGCGGTCAGCCCGAGCAACCGGTCGGCCGTGGTGCCGGCAACGCCGCCGTCGTCACGCCGCGGCTCAGCCACCCCGGCCCCCCGTCACGCCCCAGCCCGTCACCCGCCAGATCTCCAGCTGGTCATCGGCGTGCAGGCGCGAGAAATCCGCCGGGTGGTTGGCCAGCCAGCGTCGCTCGGGGTCCTCGTAGGGCGAGCGAAAGACGACGACGTGGGTGACGCCCAGCCGGCCCAGCGAGGTGCGCCAGCGCCAGTAGCGGCCGGGTGGAAACGGCGCCTCGACGACGCCACCCCAGCGGAAGAACTCCGCCTGCAGGCTCGGCGCGCGGGGGACGATCCGCACATCGTTCTGCAAACGGCTGCCGAAGAACAGGTAGGGCTGGTTGAGGCCGACGTAGCCGACCGTGGTACCCGCTGGAACCTCGCGCTCGAGCACCATCGCCGCCGGCGACCGTGCGAGCTTCACCCGCTGATAGCTCTCGACGCGCGAGCCCGCCGCGAGCGCCAGCACGAGGACGCCGATCGCGGCGGCAGCCGCCGCCACACGACGCGCGATCACCGCCTCGCGCGCGGAGGGCGCGCGGCGCCAGGGCCAGGCCAGGAGGGCCACGAGCCCGGCGGCGAGCACCCGCTCGTGGTGGAGGGGCAGGTCGATCCAGGCGAGGAAGCGGAAGGTGAGCAGGAAGAGCAGCACGGCGCGCAGCAGCAGGCCGGCGTTGCCGAGCTGCTCGGTCAGCCAGGCGAAGGCCACTGCGGCGAGGGCGATGGCGGCGAAGAAGTAGCGGATCTCGCGGTGGTCGAAGGTGAAGGCGACGAACTCGGCGAAGAAGATCAGCGGCAACGCCAGCACGGCAGCCAGCACCCAGCGCCGGCGCAGGGCCGCCAGCAGCGGCGCCAGCAGGGCCGCCGGCAGCAGGGTGAAGCGCGCGTAGTCGGCGAGGGTCGAGGGCGACAGCAAGAGCTGCCGGTAGTCGATGGGACCGAAGACGTCGTGCAGGTCCGCCAGGCTCGACCCCGGCGCGCCGGGGAAGATCTGCCGGCCGGCGATGGCGAGCGGCTGCGGATAGAGTGGATTGCCGGTCGCCACCAGGTTGCGCAGGTAGGTGTAGCCGCCGACGATCGCCGCGCACGCCGCGACCAGCCCCGCCGCCATCAGCAGGCCGCGCGGGGAGAGTCGCTCCGCCGCGCCCCGCCACTCCACCGCCATCGCCAACGCCATCACCAGCAGCAGCGTCGCCGCGTAGTAGACGCCGGTGTACTTCGACGCCACCACCAGCCCCAGGCAGACGCCCAGCAAGGCGAAGCGGCCGCGGCGCGGGCGCTGCACGGCGGCGATCGCCGCGTCGAGGGCGGCGAGCACTGCGAAGGCGGAGGAGTGGTCGTTGCCGGCCGCGAAGCCGAGCGTGAAGACCCGCTCGATGAAGCCGTAGAGACCGCAGGCGAGCACCGCCGAGCTCCAGCGCAGCCCCAGCCGGCGCGCCACCGCCACCACGGCGAGCAGCGAGAAGACGAGGTAGGGCAGCTCGGCCCAGCGCGCCGCCACGTCGGTGTCGCCGAACGGGGTGAGCAGCACCCAGGACGAGATCTCCGGCAGAATGGGATAGAAGGCGGTGCCTGCGAAGCCCATAGCGAACTTCACCATCCGCAGGTCGGCATGGCGCGCCCAGACAGCAACCGCGGTCAGGTGGTACGAGAGGTCGTCGGGTCCACCGACGAGCGGCTGGACGAAGAAGCGGATGGCCCGCGCCACGTAGCCGCCCACCAGCGCCACCACCATGGCGAGGCCGAGCGCCGTCTCCAGCCGCGCGCGCCACCAGGGCTCCCCTGCCGCCGGAGGAGCGCCCGGCGGGGCCGCCGGGGGCGCCGCTGGTGTCACGCCGCCGGGCACCGCGCGCGCCACCAGCAGGGTCAGCAGGGCGGCGATGGAGACGACGAGCAGGAATGGCGCCGGCAGCATCCAGCCGCCCTGACCGAGAACGATGGCGACGACGTGGGCGAAAGCGGCCGCCAAGGCGAACGCCGCCACTGCCGCCGAAGTGGCCTCGAGGTCGGGCACCAGCAGCCGCTGCCCCGCGCGGCCGATCCGCCAGAGGCAGTAGAGCAGCGCCAGCGCCACCAGCGCCTGCGGCCGGCGGTCGAGGGTCGACATCGCCGCCGCGGTCGCCAGCAAGACGGCCGCGATCGCGGTCACCGCCTGCGCCAGGCGATCGCCGTTCACCGCCGTACCCGCCAGAGCTCGACCTGCCCGTCGGCGTAGACGCGCGAGAAGCGCTGTGGCGTGCTCGCCAGCCACCGCCGCTCGGCGGTGTCGCTGCCGCCGAGCGCCGTCCACACCACGACGTCGATGCGCAGCCGCTCGAGGTTGCGCAGCCAGACGCGGCGGCGCGGCGGCGGGGCGAAGGGATCGTCCACCGGCGCGCCCCAGCGATAGAAGAGCGCGTCGAGCGTCGATGCCGCCGGCACCATGAAGAGAGGGTTCTGCAGTCGCGCGC
>DASYUP010000711.1:0-6084 GCA_036001185.1 Thermoanaerobaculia bacterium | reverse complement strand
CCCTACAACTTCCCGCTGACCCTCCTCGGGACGAAGGTGGCGCCGGCCCTGGCGATGGGCAACCGGGTGGTGGCGGTGCCGTCGCAGCGCTGGCCGCTCGCCGCCGTCGAGCTCTACCAGGTCTTCGACACCTCCGACGTGCCGGGCGGCGCCATCAACATCGTCACCGGCATCGCCGACGAGCTCGCCGGGGTGCTCGCCGCCCACGACGAGGTCGACGCGATCTGGTACTTCGGCTCGGCCCGCGGCAGCGCCGAGGTCGAGCGGCTGTCGATCGGCAACCTCAAGCAGGCCTGGGTGAACCTGGGCCGCCGGCGCGACTGGTTCGACGCCGAGCAGGCCGCCGGCCAGGAACTGCTGCGGCGGGCCAGCCAGGTGAAGAACATCTGGGTGCCCTACGGTGAGTAGGGCGGCCGGCCGAGCGTCCTACCAGATGCTGAAGGGGACCGTGGCGGCGGCGCCGCCTTCGGCCAGTCGCACCTCGAGGGTATAGCCGCCGGGCGCGAGGCCCGCCGGCGAGAAGGTGGCGAGCACCCGCTCGCCCGCTTCCGGCTGCCGCGCACCCAGTCGCAGCGCGGCGGTCGTCGCCACCGCGCCATCGGCGCGCCGCACGACCGCCTGCAGCTGCGCGGCACCGGCCGGGGCCTCGAGCCAGATGGTGACCGGCTCGCCGGCATGCAGCCGTGGCGCCGCCGCCGGCACCATCACCCGCTCGCCGAGGGTGAAGGGGTAGGGCTGCGGCTGCCCGGAGCTGTTGTCGCGCACCAGCAGCCAGTCGCGCCCCGGCGGCTCGACGAAGACGGCGGCGAGGGCCGCGCCGGCCGCCGCTGCCGCCGGCACCTCGAGGTCCCCGGTGGCGATGCCGTAGCGGTTGGAGACCGTGTTGCGCACCAGGGCCCGCAGCTGGTACTTGCCCGGCGGCAGGTCGAGGTTGGCGAACAGCTTGAAGCCGGCGGCGCGCAGGCGTTCGCCGACCACCCGCAGGTCGAGCCCCACGAGCTGGCGCGCCACGGCGTGGATCGAGCCGCCGGCGTCGAAGGCGTAGACCGTCACCTCGGCGGAGGCCATGTCGCCGACGTGCCCCTCGAGCAGGCTGGCACCGTCGACCTCGACGACGGCGCACGTCTGCAGCGGACCGGCAGCGCCGCCGGCGGCGCCCAGCGGCACCCCCAGGACGGCGGCGTGGACGGCGCCGCCGGCGCGCCCTTCGAGCACCTGGGCGCCGATGCGCAGGCGCTCCTGCAGCGCCTGCTGCGCCGTCGGCGTCTTGAAGAGGTAGTAGCCGGGCCGTGCCGACACCTGGCCGCCGCCGCGCACGGCGACCCGCAGGGTCACGTAGCCCTCCTTGGCCTGTACGTGCTCCGGCTGGATGGTGAGCACGTAGGTCACCGCGGTGGCGCGTAACACCCCGGCCATCGCCGTCGTCAGGTCGTTGTAGTTGCGGAAGAAGGTGCCGCCGGTCTCCTTGGCGATGACGAACAGCGAATCGTCGCCGCGGCCGGTGGGCTGCACGGTGCCGTAGTGCACCGCCGCGGCGCTGTTGCTGATCGACCGTCCCTGGGTCTCGATGCCGGCGATGTCGATCGCGTGGATGACGCAGTCGGCGCGGCGCATCTCATCGACCAGCTCGCGCATCTGCCGCTGCAGGCGGGAGTCGCCGAAGCGCACGTCCGAATCGGTGCGGTAGATCGACTCCACGCTCTCTCCGGGCGCATCCTCCTGACGCGCCTGCACTCCCTCGCGGCCGGTCATGAGGTCGGAGGCGAACCCCTCGGAGAGCAGCATGACGTGTTTGCGGCCGGTGACCGCCTGCAGCAGCGAGGCGAGGTCGGCCATGCCGCGGGCGAAGGTGCGGGCGCGGTCGCGGGCCGACGACTGCACGGCGCGCTCCTCCATCGGCGCCAGGTCCTTGGTCATCTCGAGGTAGTCGCGGGCGCGATCGGTGGCGTTGGAGGGGACCGTGTCGGAGTCGCTGCCGGCGTCGGTGGCGCGCGCGCGGGCGGTCTCTCGCTGGGGGCGTGCCTCGAGGGTGGCGAGCTCGTCGCGCGCGGCGCCGATGGTGAGACCGAGCCAGTCGGAGTGGCTCTCGACCAGCTCGCTCGACCCCAGGGTGTCGAGAGCGAGAGCGACCTGGTTGCGGTCGGAGGTGAAACCGAGGAGCACGCGCGGGCCGCGCAGCGGGCTGAAGACGGCGACGCCGGCGAGGTCGGCCGGGGAGAGCTCGCGCACCAGCTGCAAGGCGGCGCGTTGCGCCCGCACCAGCGACGTGGGGTTCGACTGCGAGAGGTCGAAGAGGAAGAGGAAGTGACGCCGGGCGCTCGCCGGAAGCTGGGTCACCGGCGCCGGCCCCGGCCCGGCGGCTGCCAGCGAGTCGACGTCGACGACGTCGAAGCCGACGATGCGCTGCTTCTCCTTGCCCGCCCAGACCTCGAAGTCGGCGGCGGTGAGCCCGCGCACCGGCTGGCCGCCGCGCAGCACCTGCACCGGCACCTCGATGGCCTGCACCTCGGCGCTGCCGCGGAAGGAGCCGGCGGGCGGGGTGGTGGCCTCCGGCGCCGGCGGATCCAGGGCCCCGGCGGCGGTCGTCCCGCCGAGGCCCAGCAGGAGGATGACGGCGAGCGGACGGATGGACAGGCAGCTCCTGGGCAGCATGGTGAGCCTCCGGGGGTGCGGGTCGGACGAGGCGGGCAGCCTGACAGTTAGAGCTGATTCACCGGACCTTTCCTTCGCCGGCGGCTGGCCGCCGGCGCTTCCGGCGCCGCCCGCGCCGTGGTAGAAACCGCGGCGGCGGGGGGCCGCCGCGGAGGAGGGGTCATGGTCGATCGATCGCAGGTCGTGCTCTACCACGGCGGGCACCGTGGCACCGAGGCCGAGTTCGGGCGCCAGGCGGAGCGCTGGGGCGTGCGCGAGGTGACGCTCTCGTTCGAGGGGCACGTCATGGAGCGCGACCGCGGGACCCGGCAGCTCACCGAGGAAGAGCTGCGGGAGGGCGACGTGTCGATGGAGATCGTCTCCCGCCACATGGGGCGCACCTACCACCGCGCCGACCGCATCCGGCGGGTCATCCAGTCGATCTTCCACACGGTGGTCCCCGCCTACCACGTGTTCGCCGTGGGCTGGATCCAGGCCGACGGGACGGTCAAGGGGGGCACCGGTTGGGGAGTGGAGCTGGCAAAGTTCTTCAACCGCTCGGTGTCCGTCTTCGACCAGGGGCGCAACGAGTGGTTCACCTGGGCCGAGGGGCACTGGACCCCCGACACGCCGGTGATTCCCGACCAGCCCATCGCCGCGACCGGCACCCGCGAGCTCAGCGACGGGGGCCGGCAGGCGATCGAGGAGCTCTTCACCCGCTCCTTCGGGCCGTCGGCCTAGGCCCTTCTAGGCGTGGAAGGCGGCGAGCGCCGCCTGCTCGCTGGGGTAGGTCTCGAAGAGCGGCAGGATGAGCGACAGCTTGAGCGTGTGCTTCACCCGCTCGGGGAGCTGCATCAGCTTGAGGGAGGTGCCCATCTGTTCGGCGACCTTCTTCGACGCCACCAGCTCGCCGATGCCGGAGCTGTCGAGAAACGAGACGTCGGAGAGGTTGATGAGGATCTTGGCCTGCCGGTCGGCGAGCAGCCGGTCCATGGCGTCGCGCAGCAGCTCGTCGCCGACGCCGCGCACCAGCTTGCCCTTGAGGTCGAGGATCACGACGTCGTCGGCGCGGCGAGTGGTGATCTCCATGGCGACCTATTGTAACCGCAGCGGCACCGCCGGCGGCCGGCGCGGCGACGGGGACCCATGGCCTTCCTGATCTTCGGCTTCGCCCTTCTCGCCGGCCTCGCCTGGGCGCGGCTGCTGCCGGGGCGGTTGGTCTGGCCCGAGCGGCTGGCGGCGGGGAGTGTCGTGGGGATGCTGGCCGGGGCCTGGCTGAGCTGGCTGGCGGTGGTGGCGCTCGGCTTCGGTGCCGGCTTGCCAGCGGCTGCGGCACTGCTGCTGGGAGTGGGTGTCGCTGGGTGGTGGTGGGGGCGGAGGAGGACCCCCGCCCGGGGGCAGGCAAGCTGCCTCCCTACTGCGGATGGGTCGCCGCCTCGGAGGGGAGAAGCAACGCCCCTGCCGACTCAGCCGCTCTCGCCGGCGGTCAGGCGCGCCTGGCTGGCGACGACCGGCGGGGCTTCCCTGCTCCTCGGCTATCTCTACTCGACCCACTTCCTGCCGCCGCTCGCGGGGGGGATGGGGAGCGCCGGCAGCACCTGGGGCGATCTCGCCATGCACGCCAGCCTCACCGCGCGCTTCGCCCAGGAGAGCCGCTTCGAGTGGGAGCTGCCGCTCTTCGCCGGCGCGCCGCTCACCTACCCCTTTCTGCCCGACTTTTGGAGCGGGGTGCTGCACCGCAGCGGCTTCAGCCTGCGCTGGGCGCTGCTGGCCCCGACCATGGTGCTCGCGCTGGCCCTCGTGCAACTGCTCTTCTTCTTCGGCTGGCGGGCGAGTCGGGGGCGCGGCGGGGCGGTGTTGACCGTGCTGGTCCTGCTCGACGGCAGCGCCGCCGGTCTGCCCGTGCTGTGGCGCGAGTGGCGGCAGAGCGGCCAGGGGCTGCTCGCCTACCTGCGCGACGTCCGTCACGACTTCGCGCACGTGCCGGCGATCAATCTGCGCTTCTCCAACATCGTCTGCGACGCGCTGCTGCCTCAGCGCGGCATGCTCGCCGGCTTCAGCGCCTTCCTGCTCGGCACCCTGCTGCTGCGCGCCGCCTGGGAGGAGGAGGCGAGCGCGCGGGGTGGCGAGAGAGCCGTCGCGGTGGCGGCGGGGCGCCGCGCCCGCGGCGCGCTCGCCGGGGTGGCGGTGATCCTCGGTGCGCTGCCCTTCGTCCACGTCCACACCTTCCTGGTGCTCGCCGGCGTCCTCGCCTGGATGGCGGCGGCGCGGCGGCTGCAGCGCCGGGCCGGGGCGTGGAGGTGGGCGGCGTCGCTCGGCGGGGGGGTGCTGCTGGCCGTGCCCCAGCTCGCCTGGCAGCTCGGCCACTCCTACGGCCGCTCCTTCTCGCACTGGCACCTGGGTTGGATGAGCGCGCCGGGCGAGAACCCCTTCGCCTTCTGGCTGCGCAACCTCGGCGTGCTGCTGCCCTTCCTCGTCGCCGCGCCCTGGTGGCTGCGGCGCTGGCCGGCGCGAGGCTTCTGGCTGCACCTGCTGGCACCCTGTCTCGCCCTCTTCGCCGTCGCCAACGTCTACCTGTTCCAGCCCCACGCCTACGACAATCTCAAGCTGCTCTTCTACGCCTACCTGGCGCTGGCGGCGGGCACCGCCCGGCTGCTCACCGACTGGTGGCGGCGCGGGCGCGCGGCGCGGGTCACCGCGGCGCTGGTGACCCTGCTCGCCACGGGCAGCGGTGCGGCCTCGGTGCTGCGCGAGGCCACCCTTCACTGGCCGCTGCTCGATGCCGACGAGGTGGCGCTGGGGATGGCGCTGCGCGCCGCCACGCCGCCGGAGGCGCGCTTCCTCACCGCCGATCGCCACAATCACCCGGTGCCGATCGTCGCCGGCCGCCGCATCGTGCTCGGCTACCGCGGCTGGCTGTGGACCTATGGCCTCGACACCGCGCGGGTGCTCGCCGACGTGCGGGCGATCTACCGCGGCGACGGGGACGCGCCCGCGCTGCTGCGGCGGTACGGGGTCGACTACGTGGTGGTGGGCCCCGCGGAGCGGCGCTCGTTCGCCGTCGACGAGCAGTTCTTCGCCCGGCGCTACCCGCTATTGCTGCAGAGCGGCCGCTACCGCGTCTACTCGGTGGGTGGCGCGAAGACCGGCGTTCCCGCCGGCAGCCTGCCGGCGAAGCGCTCGGCGTCGAAGTAGGCGTACGCCTGGGCGTGCGCCGGGCTGAGCTTGAAGGGCACCACCAGGTAGCGCCGGCGTAGCCGGGCCTCGACGGCGGCGCGGTGGTCCTGGTCGACGAGCAGCACCGTGGCGTCGCCGGGAGGCAGGTTGGCGCCGCTCCAGTGGCCGACGTGCTGGTAACCGGCGAGCAGCCAGGGCAGCGGCCAGGAGAGGGTCATCACCACCTGGATGGGCTCACGGCGCAGAGTTGGGTCGGCGGCGGCGGCGCGGTCGAGC
>DASYUP010000710.1:0-3159 GCA_036001185.1 Thermoanaerobaculia bacterium | reverse complement strand
GCAGCATCACCTCGGCCGGAGTGCTGGCGGGATCGAGGAAGACGTAGGCCAGGAGCACGTCGCCGGCGTTCACGGTCAAGGTGCTCGAGGCGCCGGTGAAGAAGTGCTGGTGGAACCCCGACACCAGCGCTGATTGATGGCTGAGCGAGCCGCTGAAGGGCGGCGGGTTCGTGCTCACCCACGTCCAGGACTCACCGTCACCGGCCAGTCCTGCCCCGGCCGGAACGGCGTCGTCGAACCAGACGACGTCCCCCAGGGCCCTCGCCGAGGTGACCGTGAACACCGCCTGGCGGGTGCCCGCGTTGCCCTCGTAGACCGATACGTCGGCGATCGAGAGCACCGGCCCGTCGTCGTCTAGGAGGGTGACCGTCGCCTCGGGATCGCCGAGCTCGGCGTTCTGCGGGTCGCTCAAGCGGACGAGGAAGGTCTCGGTGACCTCCTCGAGCGACTCGCCCCCGATCGGCACCGAGATCGTCTTCTGCGTCGTGCCGGCGGGGAAGCTGAGCGTGCCGCTCGTCGTCGTGAAGTCGCCGGGGGTCTCGGCGGTGCCGGCGACGGTCGTGTAGGCGACCGTCACCGTGCGGTCGCTCGCGATCGACAGGTTGACCGGCACCTGCGCCACGCGGCCGTTGCCGGCGTCGCCCTCGACCACCTCGGTGTCGACGACGGCGAGCGAGGCGGTGTCGTCATCGACGATCGTCCCGGTCGCCACGCTGGTGGCCAGGTTGGCGTTGAGGGGGCTGCTCAGCACCACGCGGAAGGTCTCGGCGAGCTCGTCGAGGCGATCGCCCTTGACCGCGACGTGCACCTCGCGCTCGGTGACCCCTGGCGGGAAGATGACGGTGCCGCTGGCGGCCGTGAAGTCGGCACCGGCCGAGGCGGTCTCCGCGCCGGTCGCGTAGCTCACCCGCACCTCGCGGCCACTGGGGGCCGACAGCGTGACCGGGAACACGGCGTCCACGGTGCCCTCGTCACCCTCGCTGACCGCCGCCGGGCTCACCGTGATGCCGACTGCGCCGTCGTCGTCGCGCACGGTCACAGTCGCCGGGCTGGTGAGCACGATGACGTCGTCGCTCTGCAGCGCGACCTGGAAACGCTCGTCCTCCTCGTCGAGCAGGTCCTGGCGAACCGGCACGTCGAGCGTGGCGGAGAGCTGGCCAGCGGCAAAGGTGACGGTGCCGCTGCGGGTGTCGTAGTCCTCGCCCGCCTTGGCCTCGACGTCTGCTGTCTGGTAGCCCACCTGCGCCCCCGAGGTCGCGGCGCAGGAAAGGTCGAGCGTCAGGCGGGCGGCGCCGGCGCTCTCCACCAGCTTGACGTCACCGGCGAAGAGGGTCACCGTGCCGATCGAGCGCAGGGCCAGGCGGTCGAAGGCGGCGGCCGCGGCGCCGCTGGCGATCAGGCGCACCCTCGCCTGTCGTGTTCCCGGCGGTACGACGCGCCGGTCGACGATCGGCTGCCAGCCCGCGCCGCCGCCCACGGCGCCGGAGTCGAAGCTGTCGAGCACGGCTCCGGCCTCGTCCCGGTACTCCACGACCACGCGGGCGGCCGCCGCCGAGGCGGCGACGAAGCCCTCGAAGACGAAGGCCTGGCCGCCACCGTCGATGCGGCCGGCGAACGGCAGCAGCGAGACGTCCTGGCGCAGCTCCGCCGGGGAAGCCGAAGGCGACAGGAAGTAGGTGCTGCCCTCGAACGGCTCCGGCGCGGCGAAGCCGCCGTCCCAGCCGCCGTCCCCCTGCCAGCCGGCGAAGGAGCCCTCGGCTCCCACCTGCTCGCCGCCGCCGTTGCCGAGCAGGGTGGTGCTGGCGCACCCCTCCTCGTCCTGCAGCGTCACCACCGCCTGACCGTCGGCGATGAGGGCGCCGGTCGCCGCCGCCAGCTCGACCAGCAGCGTCTCGTGGAGCTCCTCCTCGGTGTCGCCGAGGATGGTGATGGGGATGGTCTGCACGGTCTCGCCGGGAGCGAAGGTGAGCGTGCCGCTGGTGGCGACGTAGTCAGTCCCAGCGACGGCCGAGCCGTCGGCGGTGGCGAAGCTCACCGTCACCGGCGCGTCGTAGCCGGGCAGCAGCCGCACGTTGACGTTGGCGACATGCGAGCCGGCGTCCCCTTCGCGCAGCTCCAGGTCGTCGACGACGACGCCGGGCAGCAGGGCCACGCCCTCGGCGGCCAGCCCGGTCACCGTGCCGTTGACCACGGCGGCGAGTGAGACCAGATACTGGCCAGCGCTGAGGCCCGCGGTCTGGATGCGCCAGCGCCCCGAGCCGCCGGCACCGGCGGCCAGCGGCATCGGCACGTCGAGCGTGCGCACCGGCTCCCCGGTGGCGCGGCCGAGCATCTCCAGGTGGGCCACGAGCCCGGGGGCGCCGGCGTTGCCGCGGTTCTCCAGTGCGTACACGACCGCCAGGGATCCCCCGACGCCCTGCAGCTCCGGAGTGACGGTGAGCGAGCCGTGCATGCCCGCCCCGCTCGAGCCCGTGTCCTCGATGCGGAACGAGCTCGTAGCCAGCGCCAGCAGCTCGCCAAGGGAGTTGAGGGCGCGCAGCTCCACCCGATAGCTGCCGGGCGAGGCGCCGCCCACGTTCCACGTGCCGGCGACGGGCAGGAACCCGCCAGGCAGCAGCTGCGCGAGCGTGCTCGTCTGGTGGAACACCGCCGGCCCACCGGGGTCGAGGATTGAGAGGTCCGCCGTCGTGCCAGCGACCAGCGTCGAGGTGGCGGTGTTGCGCACGCCGCCGGTGAGGACCACCGTCGTGCCGGGAGTGTAGGCGGCGCGGTCGCTGACGATCTGGGCCGCCAGGGACACGTCGGCGATGATGGACAGGCTGGTCTGCGAGCGCGCCAGCGGCACGCCGTCGCGCAGGAAGGTCGCCACCACGAAGTACGGGCCGGGCAGGGCACTGGCCGCCGGCCACGAGAAGGTTTGCGTCGAGCTGCCGGCGGGCAGCGTGACGGCGCGCTCCCCCACCAGGCCCACCTCGGCGCCCGCGGAGTCCTGCAGCACGAGCCGCAGCGTGCCGGCGATCGGCTGGCTAGAGGCGTTGGTCGCCCCCACCGTCAGCTGCACCGTCTCGGTCGGCTTGTAGCGCGGCTTGTCGCTCGCCACCGCGAGCGTCACCGGGGACGGCGCCACGACGAGCGAAGTGCTCGCCGTGTTGTTGGCCT
>DASYUP010000709.1:0-7420 GCA_036001185.1 Thermoanaerobaculia bacterium | reverse complement strand
CGGTACCCCAGACGTCAGATTGTCGCGGATCGTGCCTCTGGCATAGACGTCGAACAGGACGCCATTGTCGGCCTGCGTAATGCGGTTGTTGACTACGTAGGCACCATCGAGCGTGCCACGGCCGCCCATCAAGATGCCCGTAGATTCGCCTTCTGCGCAGACGCAGTGGTTCACGGTAACGATGTCGTTGTCGATGACTATGCTGCCACCATCCACGACCTGGATGCCGTACCGGTGGCTTCCGGCGAGGTGGGCCCAGCCCGTGTTCACGACACGGTTGCGTCGGATGATCCCAAAGTTGATCCTGATACCAGTCTCGTTGTAGTCGAGATTCATGTCCTCAACCACAACTGGAAAGGCGTTACAATCGATCGCACGTTGGAACCGACTTACCGTCCCGTTACGAATGGTGGCGCCATCGTTACAGGCAATGCCAACGCTCATGCCGAAGCCGCCGTCCACGGTGAAGCCGTTGAGGTCAAGGGTGACGTCGTCGGCGGCAATGAGGATGGCGATGCCAGTCGGTCCGGTGTATGAGAGGTCCGCCGTTAGGCAGTAGTGTCCTGGCGCAGGGATCCTGCGGCTGCCGTAGGGTCCGGCCGGCAGCCCGTTGACGTCGGTGCAGCGGACCGCTTCGGCCCGGGCGGCACCGGCGAAGCCCATTAGCAGAAGGACCGCTAGGGCACTCATCATTCTCGAGGCGGAAGGCCGTCGACTCGCTCTCATCACGCGTCTCCTTCGAGGATCTGTCTGCGCGCTCAATGGTTGTTGCCGGCATCCACGTAGCCCCACCCACTAATGGCCAAATAGGGGTATTCCACGTAGTACGTCAGGTTGTCGCGGATCACTCCCGTGCTGGCGTCGAACAGGACGCCATAGGTGGAGGAGGTGATTCGATTGTTCACCACGACCACGTTGCTGCAGTGGTTCACCCACATCGCCCGCGACTGAGTGCGCCCGTACCCACCCACTTGTAGGTCGTTGTCGATCACGCGGTGGCCCGAGCCAAGTAGGCCAATGCCCCATACGTCCTGAGGAGGTGAAACGCTCGAGCCAAAAACGTAGACATAGTTGCGGCGAACGGTCGAGCCAAAGCCGTGCACGTTGATGCCGGATGCGAGACATCTCATGATCTGCATGTTCTCGATCAGATTTGCCTCTGCCCGGTTCGGAGTGCCGGAGGCGAGCACGATTCCGTGCTCGAATCCTTCGACGGTGCCGTTGCGAATGACGAGGTTCTTGCGGGTGAGGGCGTAGATTCCAATCGTGCCGACTGCACTGGAGCCCTTGACTTCGTAGCCGTTGAGATCGAATACGACAGAGTCCGCGGCGATGGTGACGGCATTGCCGGCAGTCCCGTCGTACCTGAGATTCGCGGTGAGGCAGTAGACCCCCGGCGTGCCGATCGTGCGGCTGCCCGAAGGTCCGGCTGGCAGCGCATTGACGTCGGTGCAGTGAACCGTCTCGGCCCGCGCTTCGCTGCCTAGAGCGGCCAGCAGCAGAGCAACGAGCACGGCCATCTTGCGGCATGTCGTGGACTGTCGAGTCACTTGCATGGGTTCCATCCCTCTTCCGTTCGTCGTTTGCTTTCGCTCGGGTTAGCGGCAGGTGGCAAAAGCGGGCGACTTTGCAGACCGCGCCCGCGACGCGCTGATGGTCAGGGGCAGGTGGCGAAGGCACTCGAGTCGGTGACCGCGGGCGCCGGTGGGCCGGCGTAGTTGAGGTACTGCTTGATGGTGCCCGTGGCGGTGTCGAGGGCCAACAGCGCGTAGTGCTGGTCCGTGGTGGCCGCCGAGTAGACCCAGAAGCGGCTGTTGACCGGGCAAGCGTTGAGGTGCTTCACCAGCAGCTCCCAGTTGTCGGCGCCGAAGAACCAGAAGAGCGCCGATCCGACTCCCGCTCCTGGCACCACGTGGCCACGACCGACACTGACCAAGGTCCGGTGGCCGTCGGCCTGCGGAGGGCTGAGCACCTGAAACGCGGTGCTGATCAGGAACCTCCCGTGCAGACAAGCGAAGTCGCCGTTCGTGAAGCAGACGCCGACCCCGAGCTGGCGGAGCTGTGCGGTCCCCTGCGGGGTGCCGCCGTGATGGCCGCCGACGGCGTCGTCAGTGTCGCCGCGCAGGTGCCACTCGGCCACCAGGCCCGTAGTCGCGGTGCTGATCTCCTGCCCGATCGTCTGGCGAATCTGGGCCTGCGTACGAGCCACGTTCCACAGCCGCACCTCGAAGATGTAGGCGTCGAGCGGGCTCGAGCCCGGGGCGTCAACGTCGCCGAGGATGCGCAACGCCTGGCTGTTTCCCGGCAACGAACCGGTCTCTGCAAAGACCGCCACCAGCTCGCCGTCGATGTAGTGCCGGCGCGCGCTGCCGTCGTAGGTGACGGCGATGTGGTGGAACTCGGCAGCGCCATCGATCACCCCGCCATCGCGGACCGATGCCGCGCCCTCGAGATAGCTGCGCACGGTGCCGTTGCAGAAGCCCACCGCGTAGCCGGTGAGGTAGCCCTTGCCGATCAAGGCGCGGCAGCCGCCGACGTTGAACAGCGCCGTCCACAGCTCGATGGTGATCTGGCCGCCGGGGTTCAGCGCCGGGCTGGACGGGACTTCGACGAAGCTGTCGCCGCCATGCACGGCGAGATAGCCCGCCGGCGTGCCGAAAGGCTGGCCCGCTACCGGCACGGGCAGCAGCAAGGTGAGCAGGCAGGCGAAGGTCAGAGAGCTGAGTGTTCGGCGCAGCACCGGGGTCTCCTCGTGAGCTGTTGGTCGGGGGCGTCGATCCAGCCCCTTACCCTTGCTACGTGAAAACCGCGGGCGAGCCGACAGCAGGGCGGGGTCGCGCTCTCGCGAGGCCCCGGCCGGGGCCGGCGTCGTCAGCCGTTGCCGGTAGTCGCCGCAGCCAGCCGCAGGAAGCGGTGGTGGGGCAGGGCGGCCGCGAGGACCGGTGCGTTGCGGGCGATCTCGGGCCCGCCCTCGGCGTCGCGGCCGAGACGGGTGAGCACCAGGCCGTGCAGCAGGTGCGCCTCGGCACGGCGCCAGGGCAGCAGGTCGGGGTTGGCGTCGCGCACGCGGACGACGGCGACGCAGAGCGGCAGCGCCTCCGCGGCGCGGCCATGCGACAGCAGAAGGTCGGCGAGCAGCAGATCGCGTTCGGCGCGATCGAGGTCCGAGATCGGGCTCGGCTCGGCGGGAGGCGAGAGGCTGCGCTTCAGGGCTGGCAGGTCGGCGCCGAGCCAGGCCAGGAGCGACCCACAGGGGATGCCGGACTCGCGGTGCTCCAGGCTCCCTTCCTCCGCACGGTCGGCGATCGCAAGGTTTCCGCCGACGAGCAACGCTCGCGCCGCGGCGGGATCGCCTTCCTCCACGCGTGCCAAAGCCCGCCCGCAGGCGATGCGGCCGGCAGTCCACACGTTCGCGCGGCTCGCATTCGCCGCCTCCGCCTGGGCATAGGCGCGGCTTGCGGCCGCGAGCTCTCCCATGCGATGCGCCGCGTAGGCGCGGCGCAGCCAGAGCATTTCGGGGAGTGTCGGCCACAGCGGCTGCACAGCGAGCGATTCGCTCAACAGCTTTTCCGTCTCGCGCAGGCGGCCCTCGAGGTAGAGCACGGCGGCTAGGCGTTCCAAGGCCCGCCCGCGGTTGTCAGGGTTTCGCTCATGAAGGCCTATGATGACGGCCAGTGCCTGCCGGCGAGCGCGCTCCGCGGCGGCGAGGTTGCCGCGTAGCACGTAGAGCCGGCCGAGGTACGACAGCATGTAGTAGCGCTCATCTCCGGGCAGAGGGCTGTCCGGCCGAGTGAGGCTTTCCAGCAGTGGCTGTGCCTCAGCGAGATCGCCGTGCTCGAGCAACGCGTGCGCAAGATTGCCGCGCGCGCTCGCCACCCGTGAGTCGCCGTCGCCGTAGAGCGCGCGGCTACGCTGGAGCGCCCCGCGAAAGGCGACGATGGCCCGCCGGGAATCCTTCATCATGAAGAAGGTCTCGCCGGCGATGGAGAAGATCTCGGCCGCTACCTCGGGCTGGCCGGCGAACTCGCGATCGACATCGGCGAGGCCGCGTTCGAACATCGATCCCAGGCGAGGGCCGCCCGGTTCGAGCAAGCGGTCCTGGATCCTGCGTTTCAGCTCGTAGGTGACGAACTGTCGCAAGGCGCTGGCGCGCAGCGTCTCGGCACGCGCCTCGCGGGCTTGCGCCAGCGCGATCAGCAGCCCAGCTACCAGCCCGGCGATCGCCACGGTCGAGGCGGCGATGGCGACCCGGTTGCGACGCACGAACGAGCGCACCCGATAAGCGCGATCGTCGCGACGGACACGGACCGGCCGGCCGCCGAGGTGGCGCTCGATGTCGTCGGCCAGCTCCTGCACCGAGCCATAGCGGTCGCCCGGCTGGGGCCGCAGGGCGACGGCGGCGATCACCGCCAGGTCGCCCCGCAGCATCCGTGCGAGCTGACGGGGGCCGGCGAGCGCGCGGCGGGCGGCAGTCTCGGCGGCTTCATCCGGCGACAGCTCGGCAAGCGTGGTGGTGAGCGGGTTGGTGCTGGTGCCCGGAGGAGCTACCAGCGCCGGCTTGGGCGGCCGACCCACCAGCAGCTCGTGCAGCAGCGCACCCAGCGCGTAGACGTCGGTTGCGGTGCTCACCGGCTCGCCGAGCACCTGCTCGGGCGCCGCGTAGGCGGGAGTGAAGGCGCGGCGGGCGAACGTCGTCGAGGTCTCCGCCGGACCCTCGGGGTCGAAGAGCGCCGCGATGCCGAAGTCGAGCAGCTTGACCTCGCCGCGCTCGTTGACCAGCACGTTGGAGGGCTTGAGGTCGCGGTGCACGATTAGGTGCCGGTGGGCGTATGCCACCGCGTCGCAGACGTCGAGGAAGAGGCGCAGGCGGGTGGCGATGTCGGCCCGGGTGCGATCGCAGTGGGTAGCGATGTCGTCGCCGTCGACGAGCTCCATCACCAGGTAGGGCCGGTCGCCGAGCGAGCCGGCGTCGAGCAGCCGCGCGATGTGCGGGTGCTCGAGGGTGGCGAGGATGGCCCGCTCGCGCTGGAAGCGTCCGACGAGCTCGGGCGAGCCTGGCGAGGCGAGCACCTTGATGGCGACCCGTTGCTGGTAGAGGCCGTCGGCGCGTTCCGCCTCGTAGACGGCGCCCATGCCACCCCGCCCGATGCTGCGGAGCAGACGGTAGGGGCCGGCGATGCGGCCGGTGACGGCGGCCTCGGTCTCGCGGCCCTCGCCCGTGCCGGGCAGCACACCAGAGAGGCCGCGGTCGAGCAGCCCGCCCGGGGCGCCATCGACGGCTAGCAGGGCCGCGACCTGCGAGGCGAGATCGGCGTCCTCGTCGCGCAGGGCGGCGAGACGCTCGTCGCGATCCGCCGGCTCGAGCGCCACCAGCTCGTCGAACAGGCGGGCGGCCCGTTTCCACGGAGTCGCGGCCACGATCAGCTCGGGTCGAGGCTCGCCGCGGTACCGGCCTTGCCGCCGGGCTCGGCCTTCAACGCGGCGAGCAGAAAGGCCCGTGCGCGCCGCCACTCGCGCTCGACCGAACGTTCCGAGATCGCCAGGGCGGTGGCGATCTCGGCATGGGTCAGGCCGGCGAAGAAGCGCAGCTCCACCACCTTTGCCAGGCGCTCGTCCTCACGCTCGAGCAGCTGCAGGCCGCGCTCGATGGCGAGCAGCTCCTCCAGCGGCAGCTCGCCGTCGGGAGTCTCGTCGTTGAGCTCGACGCGACGGAGATCGCCCCCGCGCTTAGTCGCTGCCTGCGAGCGCGCATAGTCGACGACCACCTGCCGCATGGCGCGCGCGGCGAGGGACAGGAAGTGCTGGTGGTCCTGCCACTGCGCCGAGGCGGAGGCGAGCTTGAGGTAGGTCTCGTGCACCACGGCCGTGGTGCTCAGGGTGGCCCGGCCGCCCGCGCGCCGGAGCTGCCCGTGAGCGAGTCGGCGCAGCTCCTCGTAGAGCACTGCGAACGACCCATCGACCGGGGTGCCGTCCTGGCGCATGGCGACCGTCTGGAGCCTCGGAAGTACGCAGCTTAGCAGGCGATCCGCCCGCCCGCCCGCCGCCTCCGCGGCCTCGCCCCGGACGGCGACCGCCGCCGGCACGCGCCGCGCGTGTCGGCAAAGGAGGACGCCTTTCGTAACTCAAGACAGAACCGCAGGTCATCGGTGCCCTTCGGCTACTGCGACCTCGGCTACGACGAATGGCATCTGCTGCCGCCGCCGGCTGCGGCTGAGCAAGGGGGAGGACAGTTCCATGCATCACAGCCCGTCATGCGAACAGCACCCGCGCGCGCACGCGCTGCGCGCGCTCGCCCTCACCGCAGTGCTCGCCAGCAGCCCGCTGGCCGTCGAGGCCGCCGCTTTTCGCGTCGGCAACGGCGGTAGCCCACCGTGCACCCACGCCGACCTCGCCGCCGCGGTGGCAGCCGCCGCGGCGAACCCCGGCAACGACCAGATCTACGTCACCCGGGCCGATCCGCCCAGCCTCGCAGCCACCGTCGACATCAACGATCAGGACGTCGAGATCATCGGCGGCTTCGCCGACTGCGCCGCCGCCACGCCGTCGGGACGGACGACTGTCACCGTCGACGCCGATCCGGGCTTTCACATTCACGGCAGCGTTGTCACCCGCAACGTCAAGCTCAGGGGATTGTGGATCGACGCTTCGGCGGGCGGTCGATCGCTGCGCATCGAGGACCAGTCCTATGTCGAAGTACGCGACAGCGAGCTCATCGGTGGCTTCGTGAGCGGCGACGGCGGTCAGGTCTGGATGAGCGGATCCAACACGCTCTGGCTGCGCGGGCGGTCGAAGCTTCGCGGCGCCGGCGCCTCGGGAGACGGCGGTGGCATCCACTGCTCCGCTGGCGGCGTCGTCATCGTCGACGAGGCGAGCAGCGTGCGGGCCAATTCCGCCACCAACGGCGGCGGCATCTATGCCGACAACTGCAGCGTCACCGCCTACGGTTATCCCCCTGGCGACGAGGCGATTCTCGACAACAGCGCCTCGGCCGATGGCGGCGGCATCTACGCCGCCAACGGGTCCACCATCCAGCTCATCGGCCAGCTGGGGCTGCCGGCGGTCATGCTCGGCAACAGCGCCCGCCTCGGTGGCGCGTTGTTCGTCACCGACGACACCACCCTCGCCCTCGGCCACAACGCGCTCTTCATCGACAACAACGCGGTCCTTGCCGGCGGTGGCATCTACCTGCGCGGTGGCGCCACCTTCCGCCTGGATTCGTCGACCTCCCGTTGCGTGCTCGGGCCGCCCTGCTCGAGCTTCATCAATAACTTCGCCTCGGCGGGGGGGAGCGGCACCGGCGGCGCCATCGCCGTCACCACCGGCGGGCACGCCCTGGTGTTCGAGACGCTCTTCAACGAGAACTCCGCCGACCACACCGGCACCATCGCCTGGGTAGGGATAAGGGATAAGGGATAAGGGA
>DASYUP010000708.1:0-21253 GCA_036001185.1 Thermoanaerobaculia bacterium | reverse complement strand
TAGTCGATGACGAAGCCCCCTTCGTCCATGGCGGGCAGGAAGCCGCTGGGGACCGCCGCGTAGAGTAGGAAGCCACCGAGCGCGAGCAGCAGCGCCACCACTACCATCAGCCGCGGGCGGTGCAGGGTGGCGCCGAGCGTGCGGCTGTAGAAGCGGTCGAGCGGGCCGCCGGGCGCTGCCGCGCCGTGGTCCCCCCGCTCGTGCGGATGCCGGCGGTAG
This sequence comes from Thermoanaerobaculia bacterium, assembly GCA_036001185.1. Taxonomy (GTDB): domain Bacteria; phylum Acidobacteriota; class Thermoanaerobaculia; order Multivoradales; family JAIOJS01; genus DASYQD01. The sequence goes on along the minus strand of DASYUP010000708.1, from coordinate 21,034 downwards.
AGCCAGGCGCAGAGCAGCGGGATCAACGTCAACGCTGGCAGCAGCGAGATCAGGACCGCCGCCGACAGCGTCAGCGACAGCGAGCGGAAGAACTGCCCGACCACCCCCGACAGCACGCCCAGCGGTACCAGCACCACCACGGTCGTCACCGTCGAGCCCACCACCGGCGCGATCAGCTCGTTGGTCGCCCCCTCGATGCTGGCCTCGACGTCGGCGGTGCGGCGCGCCAGCTTGCGGTGGATGTTCTCCACCACGATCACGGCGTTGTCGATCACCAGCCCGATCGCCACCGCGAGGCCGCCCATGGACATCAGGTTCACCGACTCGCTTAGCAGCCGCATGATGACGAAGGTGGCGAGCACCGTGAGCGGCAGCGTCAGCGCCGACACCACCGTCAGCCGCCAGTCGCGCAGGAAGAGCAGCAGCACCAGGGCCGCCAGCAACCCGCCGAGCAGGATGGCGTCGCGCACGTTGGCCACCGCGGTGGCGACGAGCTCGGCGAGGTCGTAGACCTTGGAGATGCGCAGGCCGGCGGGAAGGCTCCTGGCGAGCTCGGCGAGCGTCGTCTCGATGGCGGCCTTCACCTGCAGCATGTCGGCGCCGGGCTGCTGCGAGATGTTGAGGACGGCGGCGTCCCGCCCGTTGCCGACGATCAGGTGGTCGCGGTCGGGGGCGCCGGGGAAGACGGCGGCGAGGTCGCGCACCCGCACCGCCGCCGCGCCGTGCACCACCACCGGCGTCTGCGCGATGTCGCCGGCCGCCTGCCAGAGCGCCGACAGCAGCACCAGCCGCTGCCGCCGCCCCGCCTCCGTATAGCGACCCACCGGCTCCAGCACGTTGCTGTCGCGTAGCGCGGCGGCGAGGTCGGGGACGGTGAGCCGTGCGGCGATCATCCGCGTCGGGTCGGCCGCCACCTCGATCTCGCGGGTGTCGGTGGCGGCGACGTCGAGGCGCCCCACCCCCGCCACCCGCGCCAGCGCCGGGCGCATGACGTAGAAGGCATAGTCGCGCAGGTCGGCGTCGGGCAGCGCGCCGGTCAGGTTGAGGCTGAGCATGGGGAAGGTCTCGGGCGTCAGCCGCTCGACGTCCACCTGGGTGCCGGCGGGCAGCTCGCCGAGCACCTCGGCGACGCGGTTCTGCACCTGCTGCAGCGCCTGCATCATGTCGGTGCCGGCCGCGAACTGGGCCGCGACCTCCGCCGATCCGCGCAAGGTGCGCGAGCGCACGCGGCGGATGCCGGGCACCTCCATCGTCACCTCCTCGAGCGGCCGGGTGACGGTGAGCGCCATCGGCTGCGGCGGCAGGGTGCCGCCGCGCACGAGGATGAGGATGCGGGGGAACTCCAGCTGGGGGTAGATCGAGCTGGGCAGCGTGGTGAAGCAGAGCGCCCCCGCCGCTGCCGCGAAGACCGTGAGCAGCACCACCGTGCCGGCGTGGCGCCGGACGCCACCGAGCAGGCTCACTACCGCGGCACCCCCGGCCTGGCCGGCTCCTGGCGGACGGGCGTGACCACCGCGTCGTCGGGCAGCGCCGTCTGCCCCTGCACGATCACCAACTCGCCCGCCATCACGCCGGCGCGGGCCTCCACCTCTCCGCCGGCGACGATCCCCTGCTGCAGCTCGCGGCGGTGCGCGTGCTTGTCAGGCGTCACCACGTAGACGTAGGTGCGCGGCCCCTCCTGCACCACCGCCGCGGCGGGGATGAGCACCACCCCACGGTGCTCGACCGTCTCGATCTCCACCTGCACCGGCGTGTTGGCGGCGAGAGTTACGGCGCTGCCGAGCTCGACCCGCACCTTGGCCGCGCCGGTGGCCGGGTCGGCGGCGGCGGCGCGGGCGATCACGCTTCCCCGCCCCGCCATCACTCCGCCGGGGCCGAGCACCCGCACCGGCTGCCCCACCACCACGGCGGCGATGTCGGTGAGCGGCACCGCCGCCTCCACCTGCTGGCGGCTGGGGTCGACGAAGCGCAGCACCGGGTCGCTGGGCGCGGCGTCGACGAGGTCGCCGGCGTTGTGCAGCCGTGCCGTCACCACGCCGTCGAAAGGTGCCCGCACGACCCCCCGCTGCGCCACCGCCAGCGCCGCGGCGAGGCCGCCGCCGGCGGTGGCGACGTCAGCCTCGGCGTCGGCCACCTCCCTGCGCGCGTCCTCCACCTCCCTCTTGGCGGCGACACCGCGCTCGAAGAGGTCGCCGAGCCGCGCGTAGGCGGCCTGCGCGGCGGCGACCCGAGCCTTGCCGCGCGCCAGTTCGGCCCGCCGCGCGGCGACGTCGGCCTGCAGGTTGGGAACCTCGAAGCGCGCCAACAGCGCGCCCCGGCGGACGCGGTCCCCCTCGGCGTGCGGCAGCTCGACGACACGCGCCGGCCCCGGCGCCAACACCACCAGCTCGGCACCCGGCGCCGGCGTCACCACCCCGGTGGCACGCACCACCCCGCGCAGGTCACCGGTACGCGCCTGCGCCACCACCACCTGCACCGGGTTGCTGGTGTCGACTTCCTCCTGGGAGGCAGGGTGACAGCCAAGCAACGCGGTCACGACGGCGAGGGCGAGGCCGCGAGGAGCCCACCGACTCCCGTCATTGCGAGGAGCGCAGCGACTCCCGTCATTGCGAGGAGCGCAGCGACGAAGCAATCTCAGCGCCGAGATCGCCACGGCCGATCCGCGGCCTCGCGATGACGGAGGCCGGTCCGCGCTCACGGTAGTGGTGCCCCTACGGCCTGCTCGAGGTCGGCGAGGGCGTTCTGGTAGTCGATCGCCGCCTGGATCGCCTTGAAGCGCGTCTCGCGCGCCGCCTGCAGCGCCAGCAGCAGCGCCTCGACACCTGTCTGCCCCGAGCGATACGCGTCCTCCGCCATCCGCTCCACCTCCTCGGTCTGCGGCACGATCTGATCGCGATAGAGGCGCGCCGACCGCTGCGCCGATTCGGCCAGCGCCTGCGTACGCGCCAGCTCGCCGGCGATGCGACGGCGAGCCGCGGCGAGCTCGGCCTGTCGCTGCTCCAGCGTTCGCTGTTCCACCTCGACCTCGGCGCGGTGGTTGTGGAAGAGCGGCAGCACGAGCGTCACCGCCGCCCGCCATCCCCAGTCGAACTCCGGCGGCGAGTCGTGGGTGACGGCCGGGGCGAGGGTGAGGTCGGGCACCTGCTGGCTGCGCGCCAGCGCCAGTCGCGCCTGCTGCTCCTCCACTTGCTGCTGCAACCGGGAGAGCTCGGCGCTCGACCCCAGGGCCAGCGTGGTGAGCGCCGGCGCCGGCGGCAGCACGCCCCCCTCGAGCGCGTCGGCGAGGACGATCGGCGCCTCGGTGGGCCGCCCCAGCAGCGCGTCGAGCACGGCACGGGAAGCGGCGGCACTGCCGCGCGCGCCGTCGGCGTCGACCTCCGACTGGGCGAGGGCGAGCGCCGCCTGCGCGAGGTCGAGCCGCGGGCGGTCGCCACTCTCGAAACGCGCCTGCGCGGCGTCGCGCACGCGGGTGGCGAGCTTCTCCTGCTGCTCGCGCAGACCGGCCTGCCGCTCGGCGGCGACCAGCGAGAAGTAGGCGCGCCGCACTTGCAACCGCACCTCCAACGTGGCGCGCAGCAGCTCCGCCTCGGCCAGCCGCGTCGATGCCTCGGCGAGCTCCACCCGCCGCCGCCGTTTGCCGCCGGTCTCGAGCGGCAGGTCGAAGGTCGCCGAATCGTGCGGCGTCTCCTTGGCGCGCTCGAGCGTGAGTTCGGGATTCGGCCGCTGCCGCGCCACGCCGATGCCGGCCCGTGCCGCTTGCAGTGCCTTCTGAGCCGCCAGCACGTCGGGGCTGGTGGCAAGCGCGAGCCGCATAGCCGCGGCGAGAGTGAGGGGCTCGGGGGTGGCGGCCGGCTCCTGCGCCGGCGCCGGCGCCGCCAGCGCGGCGATCAGCAGCAGGGTGCCCGCGGCGTGACGCTCAGAGCTTTTCCAGGGCATCGACAAGGTCGAGCAGCTTCTGCGCCGCCGTCAGCTGCGCCGGCATGAAAGCCGCGACCGCCATCCCGGCAGCGTACATGCGGCCGGCGCCGGCCGCAATCAGCGCCACGCACACTGCTCCCGTCCTCCGACGACCCCGCCTCCCACTTAGACTTCCGCGATCGTCGCTGGTCACCGCAGTGGAGCGATTGGCCCATAGACTCGGAAGTGAAGGCAAGAGTGTGACCGCACGCGCCCACGGAGAGCTCGTCATTCGGATGTTGAAGCAACGATGTCCGCTTGGGCTTGGCTGTGGGCTCACCCTGGCGCTGATCGCGTCCGTCGCAAGCGCCGATGGGGCGCCCTCGGACTACGTGAACACCCTGCGGGGCACCAGCCACGTCGATGGCAGTGGCAACGTCGCGGCCGAAACGGGCTACTCGCGCGGCAATACCGTTCCCGCAACCACCCGCCCGTTCGGCTTCAACTTCTGGACGCCGGTCACCAACCCCGGCTACAGCGGCTGGCCCTACGTCTATTCCGATACCAGCATCCTGGGATTCGCGTGCAGCCATCAGCCCAGCGCGTGGGCCGGGGACGTGGCGCATTTCCTGGTGATGCCCGAGATCGGCGCGGAGCTGGTCGCCGATGAAGAGGGCCGCGCCGAACCGTTCTCGCACGCGAACGAGACCGCCCGGGCGCACTACTACAGTGTCACCTTCGACAACGGTATCGAGACCGAGATCACGCCGACGGACCGCGCCTCGGCGTGGCGGTTCACCTACCCCGCTGGCACCCCCAATGCCTATCTCCTGTGGGACACCCATGACCCCGATATCAGCATCGATACGACGAGGCGCACGGTGTCCGGCTCGTTTCACAAGACGAACCGCTCCGAGTGTCTGAGCCCTCCTTGCAACAAGCTCTACTTCTACGCCACGTTCAGCAAGGCCGGCGCGTCGGCGGGCAAGCTGCCATCAGGCGGCGCGTACCTCCAGTTCACGACGACCGCGGGCGAAGTGGTCACGATGGCGATGGCCACCTCGTTCATCAACGTCGCCCAGGCGCGGGCCAACCTGAGCCAGGAGATCGGGGCCAAGGACTTCGCGGCCGTGCGCCGGGAGGCGGCGGCGGAATGGGACGCGCTGCTGGGGAGGATCAGACTGACGGGAGCGACCGACGATCAGCTGACGATCTTCTACTCCAGCCTCTACCGCGCGTTCATGTATCCCAACTCGCGCTGGGAAGACGTTCCGGGGGAAGGGCCGCAGCACTTCAGCCCCTATACGAGCAGGGTCGTGCCCGGAAAGCTGTACGTGAACAACGGGCTCTGGGACACCTACCGGGCGACCCGACCGTTGATCACGCTGATCTCACCCAGCAAGACGGGCGAGATCCTCGAGGGCTTCGTGAAGGCGTACAAAGAGGGCGGCTGGGCGCCGCGCTGGAGTGGGCCCGGCTATCGCGGGTCCATGTTGGGGACCCATTCCGACATCGTCTTCGCCGACGCCTTCCTGAAGGGAGTCACCAATTTCGACTACGCCTCCGCGTACGAGTCGATGATCAAGAACGCCACGGTTTACTCCGCCGCGGCCAACAAGGGACGGCAGTGCCTCGAGCACTCGATCTTTCTGGGCTACTGCCCGGTCGAAACAACCGAGCACTCGGCGTCGTGGTCCTTGGAGGACACGATCAACGATTATGCCATCTCGCTCATGGCGAGCGCTCAGGGTAGAACCGCGGAGCACGTCTACTTCGAGAACCGCGCGCTCGCGTACGTAAACCTATTCTCGGCCGCGGCGACGGACGTGCTGTCGGACGGCAGCGTGTCGCGCGGCTTCTTTCGCGGCCGTCGGCTCGACGGAACGTGGAGAACGACCGATGCGATGTTTCGGGCGCGGGAGTGGGGCTATGAATGGACGGAGGGCAACGCCTGGCACTACATGACCCTTCCCGCCCACGACCCGCTTGGCGTCGGTGCGCTCTACGGTCGGATCGCCGGTGATATCCGAGATGCGCGCGCTGCTCTCGCCCACAAGATCGACCACATATTCCTGGCGCAACGCGACTACCTGGTCGGCGACTATGGCAGCGTCATCCACGAGATGGCCGAAGGGTACGACCTGAACCGAGGCCAGTACGTTCACTCGAACCAGCCGGTCCATCAGATGCTCTACATGTACAACTACGCCGGCGCGCCGGCGAAGACGGCGGAGCACGTTCGCGACGTGCTGGCAGACTTCTTCGCTTCCGGGCTGCTCCCGGGTGAAGGGGGCTGGGGCTACCGCGGTGACGAGGACGGCGGCGAGCAATCGTCCTGGTACGTCTTCAGCGTGCTCGGCTTCTATCCGACGTCGCCGGGGCACCTGGAGTATGCGATCGGATCGCCTCCATACTCAGGCGCCACCCTGGAGCTCGAGGACGGCCATAGCTTCACGGTCAGCACCGTCAACAACAGCGCCGCGAACAAGTACATACAGAGCGCGAAGCTGAACGGGGCGACCCACACCAGGAACTACCTCACGCACGCCGAAATCCTCGCCGGAGGCGCTCTCGAGCTGACGATGGGGCCGCTGCCCTCTACCTGGGGCACGGCCATCGAGGACACTCCGCAATCGCTGAGCACGAGCTCGGTGCGCACGCCGGTGCCAATGGCAACCAAGGAGCTTGGCGGCAAGGTGACCTCGACGCACGCGGGTACCGGCGCCACCGACGTAACGAGGGCCTTCGATGCCGACGGCCTCACGAAATGGGTGGCGCCCGCCGCTGCTCCTTCGACCACCTACCAGTTCCCCAACGGCAATCGCTACACCGTCCTGCTCTACACGATCACTTCCGCCGATGACCTGCCGCCAAGAGACCCGCGGGACTGGACCCTGAGCGGCTCGCACGACGGAGCCGTCTGGACTCCGCTCGACCGCCGCACCGGTGAGAGCTTTCGGTGGCGCCGCCAAACCAAGGTCTACTCGGTCGACAATGCGACGCCGTACCAGTACTACGAGCTCGACATCGGCGCCAACAATGGCGATCCCACCGCGACCCAGCTCTCCGAGGTCGACTTCATCACTGACACCCCGGTGGCCCCGGCGGCGGCTGCTGCAGACGGTGTTCCGTGCTCCGACCCGACGGACACCGCCGCCAACGCCATCGACGGGGCGCCGCTCACCAAGTGGTGCTCGGCGGCGCCTCAGTCAGCGCAGTGGCTGACGCTCGACCTCGGCGCGAGCCGGGAGGTGCAGCAGTTTCGCCTCGAGCACGCCGGCTCCGGCGGCGAGAGCACCAGCCTGAATACGAGAGCCTTCGACATCCTGGTGAGCAATGATGGCGTTTCCTGGGTCCGCGTCGTCAGCGTGACCGACAACACCGCGAGCATCACCCAGCACACGATCGCGCCTACCGCCGCGCGCTACGTGAAGCTCGTCCCGACAAGGGCGGAGCAGGGCGCCGGCGGCCGTGCTCGCATCTACGAGCTCGAGGTCTACGCGCCGATCACACCGCGCCATCGGCGGGAGGCCTCGCGTAGATGATCTGGGTTTGAACCATGGCCAGCCCTCTGCCTCGCGGATCAACCGAGCGTTTGGCGCCGACCGGTCGCCGCGGCCGTCTCGATCGCGTGCAGCATGCGATGGCGCGTGACCGCGTCGTCGAATGTGGGGCAGAAGTGCGTTCCCTCGCGATAGTCGCGGGCGAAACGCGCGTACGCCTGGGCGACGTTGGTGGCAGGCCCCGGGCCTTGCGGCGGCGACCACCGATACTGCTCTGGCACCGGCAGGACCTCGAGCGATGACTGCACGCCCTTGCCGCCGCGTACGGTCATCTCGAAGATCTGGGCCTGTCCGCCGACGGCGGTGAGCTGTAGATCGCCCTTGGTGCCGTTGATCTCCCACAGCAGGTTCGTGCCGCGCGAACGCCCACCGCGATAGTGGATCGAGAGTGCGGCTCCCCCGTCGAGCAGTCCACTGACGCACACCTGATCCTCCGCGGTCATGGGCCTGCTTTCCCCCGTCCCGGCGATCGTGAAGGACTCCTGGCGCCCGGTCATGGTCGCCGAGAGCTCTCGAACTTCGCCGAGGCAGTGACACAGCGCGTCGGCCGCGTGGCCGACCGCGATCGAGAGCATCGTCGCGCCGTTCTTCTTGTCGTTGAGATAGGCGTTGAACGGATCCACCGTCGGGCCCCAGCCCATCCCCGATCCGATCAACGTCGTGGAGAGCACCTCCCCGACGTAGCCTTGCTGGATCAGATCGCGCACGTAGGCGACCGCCGGCGCAGAGCGCGCCTGCAGACCCGCCACGGCGAGGACACCCTTGTCCTTTGCCAGTCGGGCCAACGTCTCCGCCTCCTGCAAGCCGTTGCCGAGCGGCCACTCGCAGTAGACGGCCTTGCCGGCGCCGAGCGCTGCCGTCGCCAGCTCGAGGTGATGCGGCACTTTCACGGTGACGGAGACGACGTCCACAACCGCGCTGTTCACGAGGCTTTGGTGATTGTCGAATGCGAGGGGCACGCCGAAGAGCTCGCTGGCGGCGTCGGCGGAATCGCGGCGGCTGGTGGACAGCGCCGTGATCTCGAAGTCCTCCGACAGCGATCTCAGAGCAGGAATGTGGGCCTGCGCCGCCCATCCCCGATTCGGATTCGCGCCGATGATGCCGATGCGAATCCTCTTCGTTCCACTCGTGCTCATCGCGCTCACGACGCCGGCAGGATCGATGAGAAGCTGTAGCGGGCAAGCTTCCAACCGCCTCGAGTCCTGTGCAGCACGAACAGCTCGTGGTTGTTGCTCGGGATCCGGGCGCCATTGGCGAGGATGGTGACGACACCCTTTGAGCTGCTGCGCAGGAACGCCCAGTCGGGAGACACGACACTCACCTCGGCGATCTCGAAGGTGAGATCGAGGTCGATCGCTCGAAAGATGCCCGTGTAGGTCGCCCGCACGGCATCGATACCCACCGCAGACGCAGCGTTCGGTGGCAGGAGCACGGCATCGCCCGTATAGAGCTGCACCACGCCTTCGACGTCACTGGCATTGAGTGCTTGCTCATAGCTCTCGAGCACCGCCTTGATCGCGGCGCGCTGCCGCGCCTCGGCCTGGGACTGGGGCGTCGGGGGCTGCTGTGGCGGTTGGGCCTTCGCCGCCGCAACACCTTGCAAAGAAAGACCAACGATCGCCAGCGCCACATAGGTCTGCATGATCCGTCCCTCCCTGGTCGTCGGTCATTTGCTCCAGAACTATCTTCCCTGGAACGATACGCCGCGGAATGATTCCTTGTCAAGCCCCGTCTCCCCCGGGCCCTATCGCGCTCGCGTCTCTCCTGGCGCAACTAGAATCCGCGGAGTGGATCGCCAAGGTGGTGGCATGACCGCTCGCCGCAGAAGCCAAGCCTCGGCGCCGGCTCCGGTGAGCGGCGTTGCGTGGGCCACCGGCCTGGTCCGCCTGGAGATCGCGGTCTGGGATCGGGTCGACGCCCGCTTGCGGGAGTCTCACGAGCTCCCGCTGGCGTTCTTCGAATCGCTGTTCTTCATCTCCCGCGCGCCGGGGGGCAGCATGCGCGTCGGTGACCTCGCCCGGGCGCTGCGCATCACCGTCGGGGGAACCAGCAAGATCGTCGACCGCATCGAGAGAGCCGGGCTGATCGCGCGCGAGTCGGATCCCGACAACCGCCGCGCCTCACGAGTGGCGCTCACGGCAGCCGGCAAGCGCAAGGTGACCGCGGCGGTCAAGACCTACGAGGCGGAGGTGGCCGCCATCCTGGGCGGCGTCCTCAGCCCCGAAGAGCAACACCAGATGAGCGACTACGTCTCCCGGCTGCTGACCTCGATCGACGAAGCGGAAGGGACGTGACCCCGGTGGTGCGGGTGGCGTATACGTGGAGATTGCGCTGAGCGGCTAGACTCCCGCCATCACCCTGCTCTGCCCCGTGCGCGGCTGCGGCCAGTCTCTCGCTCGTGAGGGCCGCGCCTATCGCTGCCCCCGGCTCCACAGCTTCGACCTCGCACGCACCGGCTATCTCAACCTGCTGCAGCCACAGGACCGCCGCTCGGCAAACCCCGGCGACACCCGCGGCGCCGCCGAGGCCAGGCGCCGGCTCTACGACGCCGGCCACGGTGCGCCGCTCATCGCCGAGCTCGAGCGCCAGCTCGCCGCCTTCGACCCGCCGCCACGGCCGGCGGTGCTCGACGTCGGCTGCGGCGAGGGATCGCCGCTCGCCGCCCTCGCCGCCGCCCTGCCGTTCGCCGCCCACGGCCTCGACCTCTCGGCGCCGGCGATCGAGCTCGCCGCCCGGCGCTACGGTGACCTCGGCAACACTTCCTCCGGCGACGCCACCTGGGTGGTGGCCAACGCCGACCGCTTCGTGCCCTACGCCGCGGACACCTTCGACGTCGTCCTCGCGCTCTCGTCGCGGCTCGACGCTGGCGAGGCCGGCCGAGTGCTCGCCCCGAACGGGCGGCTCCTCGTCGCCACGCCGGCAGCCGACGACCTCGTCGAGCTGCGGGAAGCGCTGCTCGGCGAGGGCCAACACCGCGATCGCATGGCGCGCACGATCGCCGCCCTCGCCCCGGCGTTCGTGCCGGAAGCACGGGCGACGGTGCGCCACGTCGCCACTCTCGACGGCGCGGGCGTGCGCGACGCCTTGGCCGCCACCTACCGCGGCGGCCGGCGCAGCCAGCAGGCGCGCCTCGCCACTCTCGGCCCCATGCGGGTCACCATGAGCCACGAGGTGGCGCGCTTCCGCCGAGCGCGCTGACGCGCCTTGCGCACCGGCCGTCGGCTACTCGGCAAAGACCGCGGCGAGCGAGATCTCGAGACCGGGCAGCAGCGGAGTCGTGAGCACGTCGGCGGCGTGCAGCGACAAGAGCCGCGGGCGGCCGTGCCGCTCCCCCTCGCGGCGATAGACCTTCACGCCCTCGACCTCGGGATCGACGATCCAGTACTCCTCGACGCCGCGCTCCTCGTAGAGGTCCCGCTTGCGCACCTCGTCGTGCCGGCGATTCGCAGCGGAGACGATCTCGACGAGGAGATCCGGGACCCCACGTACCCAGTCCTGCAGGATCTCGGCGCGCTCCTGACGCACATAGATCAGGTCCGGCTCGACGACGTTGGACTCCGACAGGATGACGTCCAGCGGGGCGAAGAACAGCCGGCCCAGCCCCCGCTCGCGGACGAAGGCGTCGACGAGTCGGAAGACGTTTTGTAGGACCACCTGATGTCGCAGGCTCGGCGACGGAGTCACGAAGTGCTCCCCGTCGATGAGCTCGTGCCGCCTCCCATCGTCGGAGAAGAGCAGGAAATCGGCGTGGGTGAGCTTCGTCGCGCCGGCAGCCACTGTGGGCCCCATCGGAGTGCGCCCCATCGGAACCTCCTCCATGATGGCATGGGTGGACCTCCACCCACTGCAGACGAAATCCATGGCCGCAACCTGGCGCCACCCTCACCGCGAGTCGCGCTATCTCGCCCTACAGCCCCTCGACGTAGCGCACCATCCGCTGCCGCATCGCCGCGTCCGGCAGCCGCCCGCGGGCGGCACCCATGTTCTCGGCCATGTGGTCGGCCCGCGAGGTGGCGGGAATGGCGCAGGTGATGGCGGGGTGGGAGACGACGAACTTGAGCAGGAACTGCGGCCACGTCCGGCAGTCGATCTCCGCCGCCCAGGGCGGCAGCGGCCGGCGGCCGAACGTCTCGATGAGCGCGCCGCGGCGAAACGGGCGGTTGGCGATCACCGCCACCCGGCGCTCGGCGGCGAGCGGCAGCAGCCGCGCCTCCGCCTCGCGGTCGAGGATGTTGTAGGTCACCTGCATGAAGTCGAACGGCTCCTTGGCGATGACCTCGGCCATCGCCTCGTGCCGGCGCCCGTGCGAGGTGGTGATGCCGACGTAGCGCACCCGCCCCTGCGCCTTCATCCCCCGCAGCGTCTCCAGGTGGCTCTCCCAGGCGAGCATGTTGTGGATCTGCAGCAGCGAGAACTTCTCGACCCCCCACAGCCGCTGGGAGTCGGCGATCTGCCGCCGGCCCAAAGCCTGAAAGGGCGTCCACACCTTGGTGGCGGGAAAGAAACCCGGCTGCCGGCCGAGCGGCCGCAGGCAGTTGCCGATCATCTCCTCGGCGCGCCCGTACATGGGCGAGGAGTCGACCAGCGCGCCGCCCATGGCGAAGAACCCGCGCAGCACCTCGACGCGGGGGGCGATGAAGAGGTCGAGCGCCGGCTCGTCGAAGGTGATCCACGAGCCCATGCCGACTACCGGCAACCGCTCGCCGGTGGCGGGGATGGCCTTGGTGAGCAGCGGTAGAGAGGCGAGCGCCGGCGGCGGCGCGGCGGCGGCCAGCAGCCCCGCGGGGTCGACGAGGGCACCGGCGGTGGCGGCGCCGAGGGCGCGCAGGACGACCCGCCGCGAGGGACGGGCGGGGGCGGGAGGATCCAGGACCATCCTTCCTCTCGTACGAATGAGCCGGCTCGCGGGTTGCGGCGCTTCCCTGTCACGCCGCCTGCGCCGGCCTGGCGTTGGCCAGTGAGAGGATGACCGGCATGAACGCAGAACCGGCCAACACCCCCGGGCGGCCCCCCGTCGCTGCGCGCCCGAAAGCGCTGATCATCGGCAACAGCGACGGGATCGGCCTCGCCCTCACTCGGCGGCTGCTGCGCGAGGGGTGGCTCGTGACCGGTGTCTCCCGTCGCGCGTCACCGATCGGGGACCCGAGCTACGAACACGACGTGCACGACGTGTCGGATCCCAGCTACGGCGCCCGTCTCGCCGCGCTGCAGGAGCGGAAAGGTCCCTTCGCTGTATGCGTCTATTGCGTCGGCATCGGCCATCCCTTCGACCCCGGCGATCTGGCGGCCGAGACGCAGGTGTTCCGGGTGAACCTCCTCGGCGCGGTGGAAACCTCGAGCGTCGTTCTCCCGCCGATGCTCGCGGCCGGGAGAGGTCACTTCGTCGCCCTGTCGAGCATTGCCGATGCGAGCCCGTCCGCCGCGGCCCCGAGCTACGCCGCGTCGAAGGCAGGGCTCTCTTTCTACCTCGCCGGACTGGCGCTGGCGGTTCGCTCACGCGGCGTCTACGTCACCAACGTGCGGTTCGGGTTCGTCGATACCAAGATGGCGAAATCACCGGTGCGGCCGATGATGATGACGGTCGACCGCGCCGTGGAGCTGTTGATGCGTTGCCTGCGAACCCGGCCGGCGCAAATGACCTACCCTAGGTCGATGGCGGTATTGGTGCGATTGTTGGGATGGGTAGTCGCCTCGAAGCTCTGGTTTTCGTGATGTACCGCAACCTCGACGCCGCCAAGATCGTCGACACCGCCGCCGCCCTGAGCGAGCGCATCGGCGAGCGCTTCCCCGGCTCCAGCCTGAGCCGGCTCGCCAGCGAGCTGCTGGCGGTGTGCCGCGAGGCGGCAGCGATGTCGGAGTGGCTGGCGCGCCCCACCCGCTGGCTGCGCGTGGCCGTCGGCGCGGCGCTGCTGCTGCTCGCTGGCGCGCTCTACGGGGCGCTGCGCAACCTCCACTTCCAGACTGCCTTCGCCAGCCTCTCCGACCTCGTGCAGGGGCTCGAGGCGGCGGTCAACGACGTCGTCTTCGTCGCCATCGCCGTGTTCTTCCTGCTCACCTGGGAGTCACGCCGCAAGCGCAAGCGGGCGCTGCGCGCCCTGCATGTGCTGCGCTCCATGGCGCACCTCGTCGACATGCACCAGCTCACCAAGGATCCGGCGCGGCTGATCAGCCTCGGCGTCGACACCCGCGCCTCGCCGCAGCGGACGATGACCCCGTTCGAGCTCACCCGCTACCTCGACTATTGCAGCGAGCTGCTGGCGGTGATCAGCAAAGTGGCGGCCCTCTACGTGCAACGGTTCCAGGACCCGGTGACCCTCGACGCCGTCGACCAGGTGGAGACGCTCACCGCCGGGCTGTCGCGCAAGATCTGGCAGAAGATCATGATCCTCGACCGGCCTCGGCAGTGACGGCCGGCGGGCGGTCGGGCCGGCTCCCCGTCTCCCACTGCAAGCCGCTGCGAGTGAGTAATTTAACGGCTGATTCGCGGCCGTCGGTGCTATCCTCTCGACGCTGCAGCGGCCGCCCCCTCCCCACCCCCGCGGTTCGACCCGGTGATCTCCCCCCCGGCCGGGCCGCGCACTCCCTCGCCGCCTCGATGAGCCTGCTGCCGCCGATCCTCGTGATCGACGACAGCGGCGAGGATCGGGAGCTCGTCGCCCTCGTGCTGCGCGGGGCCTTCGGCGAGGTGGCGATCGAGGAGGCAAGCGACGCGGCGGCGCTGGCGCGCGCCGTCTCCGCCGGCCGCTTCGGGCTCGTGCTCACCGAGCACGAGCTGCCGTGGATCCGCTCGGGCGACGTGCTGCGGCTGATCCGCGACCTCAAGCCGGGCTGCCCGGTGGTGGTGCTGTCGCGGTCGCCGGCCGAGCGCGTAGCGGGCGAGATCCTCCACCTCGGCCCCGACGGCATCGTGCCGAAGACGAGCACCGGCTGGGTGGGCCTGCCGCAGGTGCTACGCACGGCGCTGTTCGAGAGCCGCCGGCGGCTCGCCGCCGACGGACGGGAGCCGGGGGCGCGACAGCTCCTCGACTCGCTGCCGCTGGGCGTCTTCGTGGCCAGTCGCGAGGGCACACTGCTGGACGCCAACCCGGCGCTGGCGGCGATCCTCGGCTACCCACGGCCGGAGCAGTGCGTGCAGCGCGCCCTCGGCGACCTCTTCGCCGCGCGCGCCGACGCCGAGGCCTGGGAGCAGGCGGTGGAGGCGGCGGCGGGGGCGACGGCGGTGGAGGCACGGCTGCGGCGCGCCGACGGCTCGACCGTTTGGGCCCGCCTGCGCGTCTGGCCGGCGGTGGAGGGACCCGTCGGCCCCCGCCTCCACGGTCTCGTCGAGGCGCCGGCGCGCGCCGGCGCCGCGGCGCTGACCCGCTCGGGCGAGGAGCTCGAGGAGATCGGCTACCTGCTGTCGCACGACCTGGCGCAGCCGCTGACGCAGATCAAGAAGTTCCTCGACCTGCTCGATCAGGAGGCGGGTGGGGCGCTCGACGCCGACGCCCGCGGCTGGCTCGAGCAGGCGCGCAGCAGCGCCGCGCGCCTCGAGGGGATGGCCGACGCGGTACTGCGCTGCGCCCGCATCGAGGGGCGCGACCACGGCTTCGCGCCGGTCGAGGTCGGCGCCGTGCTCGCCCGCGTGCTGGCGCGGCTCGACGACACGCGGGCGGCGAGCGGCGCCGAAATCACCGCCGATCCGCTGCCGACGCTGGTGGCCGACGAGGACCAGATCGAGCAGCTGCTGCAGAACCTCCTCGCCAACGCCCTCAAGTTCCACGGCGCCGCGCCGCCGCGGGTACACGTAGGGGCGGCCGACGAGGGCGAGCACTGGCACCTGTGGGTGGGCGACAACGGCATCGGCATCTCGAGCCAGGACTTCCAGCGCATCTTCGTGATGTTCCAGCGGCTGCACACGGCGAGCGAATACGAGGGCAGTGGCATCGGCCTCGCCATCTGCCGCCGCATCGTCGCCCGCCATGGCGGGCGCATCTGGGTGGAGTCGCAGCCCGGCCAGGGCGCGACCTTCCACTTGACGCTCGAGAAAGTCCCGGCGGCAGCCGCGGCGGCGAGAGAGGGGTAGGGCATGGCGGAGCAGCGAACGGTGAGCGTCCTGCTGATCGAGGACGACCCCGGGGATGCGCGGCTCATCCGCTTGCTGCTGTCGCGCGCCCGCGGCTGCGCGCTCGAGCACGTGCAGCGGCTCGCCGAGGGCCTCGAGCGTCTCGCCGCCGGCGGCATCGACGTCGTGCTGCTCGACTTCTCGCTGCCCGACAGCCGCGGCATCGAGTCGTTCCGCGCCTTGCGCGACGCCCACCCCGAGGTGGCGGTGATCGTCCTCACCAGCCTCGACGACGACGACGTGGCGCTGCTGGCCGTGACCGAGGGGGCGCAGGACTACCTGGTCAAGCGCGACGTCGACACCCGCCTGTTGCCACGCGCCGTCCGCTACGCCGCCGAGCGCCACCGCGCCGAGCTGGCGCTGCGCAAGAGCGAGGAGCGCTACGCCCTCGCCGTGCGCGGCGCCAACGACGGGCTGTGGGACTGGGACCTCGAGCGCGACAACCTCTTCCTGTCACCACGCTGGAAGGCGATGCTGGGCTACGAGGACGGCGAGGTGAGCGACGGGCTGGAGAGCTGGCTCGGCCTGGTCGAGGACGGCGATCGCGACACCCTGCGCTCGGCCCTCGCCACTCACTTCGACGGCGACGCTGCAAACTTCGAGCTCGAGCACCGCATGCGCCACAAGGACGGCCACCAAGTGTGGGTGCTCACCCGCGGCGTGGCGGTGCGCGACGGCAAGGGGCGGGTGGTGCGCATGGTCGGCTCGCAGTCCGACATCACCGCCAGAAAGCTCGCCGAGCAGCAGCTCGTCTACGACGCCTTCCACGACGCCTTGACCGGCCTCGCCAACCGCGCCCTGCTGCTCGACCGCATGGCGGTCGCCATGGCGGCGGGACGGCGCGGCAGCGGCAACCCCTTCGCCCTGCTCTTCCTCGACCTCGACCGCTTCAAGACCGTCAACGACAGCCTCGGGCACGTGGTCGGTGACCGCCTGCTGGTGGCCATCGCCCGCCAGCTCGAGCGGCTGGTGCGGCCCGGCGACACCGTGGCCCGCCTGGGCGGCGACGAGTTCGCGGTGCTGGTGCACAACGTGCGCGACGCGGCGGCCGCCGTGCACGTCGCCGAGCGCGTGCAGGCGAGCCTGGTGGCGCCCTTCGCCATCCAGGGGCAGGAGGTGTTCGTCAACATGAGCATCGGCATCGCCCTCTCCGGCGAGGCGGCGCCCGATCCCGAGAGCATGCTGCGCGACGCCGACCTCGCCATGTACCGGGCGAAAGACGCCGGCCGCGGCCGCTACGAAGTGTTCGACCTCGAGCTGCACCGGGCGGCGCTGCGGCTGCTCAAGCTGGAGACCGAGCTGCGGCGGGCGGTGGCGGCCGGCGATTTCGTCATGCACTACCAGCCGATCATTGCCCTCGACGGCGGCAAGATCGTCGGCTTCGAGGCGCTGGTGCGCTGGCAGCACGCCGAGCGCGGCCTCATCCCGCCGGCGCGCTTCATCGCCGTCGCCGAGGAGACCGGGCTGATCGCGCCGCTCGGCTGGTTCGTGCTCGACCAGGCCTGCGCGCAGGCGGCCACCTGGCAGCGCAAGTTCCCCGCCGAGCCGCCGCTGTTCATGTCGGTCAACGTCTCGGGCAAGCTCTTCAAGCAGGCGACGGCGGTCGACCAGGTGCTGGGCATCCTCGGGCGCAGCCAGCTGCCGCCCGAGAGCCTGCGGTTGGAGGTGACCGAAAACGTCGTCCTCGAGCACGGCGAGACGGTGATGCAGCGCTTGCTCGAGCTCCGCGCGCTGGGCGTGCAGCTCTCCATCGACGACTTCGGCACCGGCTACTCGTCGCTCTCCTACCTACAGCGCTTCCGCTACGACTCGCTGAAGATCGACCGCTCGTTCGTCAGCGGCATCGAGGGGGCCGGCGACTCGCGCACCATCGTCGAGACCATCCTCAACCTGGCGAGCCACCTCGGCATCGGCGTGGTCGCCGAGGGGGTGGAGACCGCCGAGCAGCTCAGCCGCCTGCGCCAGATGGGCTGCGCCCTCGGCCAGGGCTTCTGGTTCGCGCAGGCGCTCGATGTGCCGGCGGCCGAGGAGCTGATGGCCTCGTCGCCGTCCTGGTAGGCAGCGCGCGCCGCCCTGACCGGCCTCGTTGCCCGCTCCTAGCTCTCCCGGCCGAAGTGGCCGTTGATCTCGTCGAACGGCAGCGCCCGACCGAGAGCGCCGAACGTGCCCTGCTCGGCGATCTCCTTGGCCGCGGCGAGAAAACCGGTCCAGGCCGCGCGGGCGAGCGCGCCGCCGACGCTGATGCGCCGCACGCCGAGCGCCGCGATCTCGGCGACGCTGGCGATGGGTCCGCCAACCAGCGCGTTGACCGGTTTCGGCGCCACCGCCGCGACCACCGCTGCGAGGTCGTCCAGGCGCCGCAGCCCCGGCGCGTAGAGGCAGTCCGCTCCGGCGGCGGCGAAGCCGGTCAGGCGACGAATGGTCTCCGCGAGGTCCGCCCGACCGACGAGGAAGCCCTCGGTACGGGCGGTGAGCAGCACCCCCGTGCCGCTCTCGTCGATCGCCCGGCGCGCGGCGCGAATGCGCTCGACAGCGAGGTCGAAGTCGTAGAGCGGGTGGGCGGCGTCGCCGGTCGAGTCCTCGATCGAGAGTCCCGCGACCCCGGTCCTCGTGGCGGCGGCGACGTTCGCCGCGACGCCCAGCGGCTCCTTCGCGAAGCCGCCCTCGAAGTCGGCGTTGACCGGCACCGGCACCGCCTCGCTGATCGCCCGCAGATGCGCGAGCACCTGTGCGAGTGTCACGCCGTTGTCCGGCCGCCCCATCGACCAGGCGAAGCCGGAGCTGGTGGTGGCGAGGGCAGGGAAGCCAAGCTGCACGAGCAGCCGGGCGCTGCCGGCGTCCCACGGGTTGGGAATGACGAAGCAGCCGGACTCGTGGAGGCGGCGAAAGGTGTCGACGCGATCGGTGGGCTGGGCCATGGGCCGGAGAGTAACCGAAGCCCACTGCGCCACCCCGTCGCGGCCGCGGCCAGCGGCAGGGACTCCGGCCGGCGCGAGCCGCCAGCCGGCCTCGTCGCCGTCGTGGTGAGCCCGCGATAGATTCGGGCGAGCCGGCCCGCCCCATGGAACTCCTCCTCCTCTGGCGCTGGAGCACCGCCGCCCAGCTCGCCTCGCTAGCGATGATCGCCGGCTTCTTCGCCGTCCTCGCGCGCTCGTTGCAACGGGCCGAGCTGCGACCCTGGGTGGGCGCCTGGGCGGCCAACCTCTACGCCCTCGGCGTCACCCTCGCGTTTTGGCTGCTGCAGCCGGAGGGGCGCTTGCGCGCGCTGGTGTTCTGCGGCTACCTGCTCGCCAAGACGCTGTTCGTGCTGCTGCTCGTCGACGGCGCCTTGCGCCTCGTCGGCAACACGCGGGCCCTGGTCGGCCGGCTGGCGGTGGGCCTGCTGGCGGCCGGGGCGCTGCTGGGAGGCGCGACTCTCCACAGCATCCCCGCCCTCGGCGTGGTGGGGAGCGCCACCATCGCCCTCGGCCTTGGCGCCGGCGCCGTGGTCGTGTCGCGCCGGCGTCAGCGGCCGGTACGGTGGCTCGTCGGCGGGCTCACCCTCCGCGCCCTCTTCGGCGCCGGCGAGGCGCTCGCCTACGGGCTGCAGCTGCTGCCCGCCGAGGATCTGTCGCCGGCCACCCAGCGCAGCATGGGGTTCGTGCTGTCGGCACACTCCTCGTTCGACACCGGTGCCGAGTGGCTGATCGCGCTGGGCTGCCTGCTGGCGATCTCCGAGCGCATCCAGGGCGAGCTGGCCGCCGCCAACCGGCAGCTATTGGCGGCGCAGGAAGACCTGCGGCGGCTCGCCGACCGCGATGCCTTGACCGGCCTCGCCAACCGGCGGATGCTGCCGGCCATCCTGCGCGCCGTCCACGACAGCGGCGCGCGGCTGCTCTTCTTCGACCTCGACAACTTCAAGCAGATCAACGACGCCCACGGCCACCCGGCGGGTGATGCCTGCCTGGTGCGCTTCGCGCAGGCGCTGCGCGAGGCCTTCCGTCCCGACGACTCCATCGTGCGCTACGGCGGCGACGAGTTCCTGGTGGTGGCGAAGGGGACCGACGAGGCGCCCCTCTATCGCATCGAGCTGCTACGCCGCCGATTCGCCGGTGTGCCAGACGAGGGACCGGAGATCCGCTTCACCGTCGGCCACTCGGTGCTCGCCCCCGGCGGCTCCCCCGAGGCAGCGCTCAAGGAAGCCGACGAGGCGATGTACCGCCTGAAGGCGGGTGCGGGCGCCGCGCCCCCGGTTTCGGCCGTGTAACAGCCCGGTCGACGGCGCGGGCGTAGACTGGAGATTCCACCGCCGATCCTCGGCAAAGGAGGCCCCATGTTCGGCAAGAGCGACGACAAGGAAAAGGCCGACATCGCCCGCAACGAGGAAGCCCGCCGCAAGATGGAAGAGGCGCTGGCGCGGAGGCAGCAGCAACAGGCGACACCCGCCGCGGCCGCCCCGCCACCCGCCGCCGACCAGGTCCGCCCGGCGGCCGCACCCGCGGCCCAGCAGAGCGCTGCCGACTTCGAGACCTATACCGTCGCCAAGGGCGACAGCCTCTCGAAGATCGCCAAGCACCACCTCGGCAACGCCAACGACTGGAACCGCATCTACGAGGCCAACCGGGCGGTCATCGGCGACAACCCCGACAAGATCTTCCCCGGCCAGCAGCTCAAGATCCCGCGCCGCGCCAACCCGACGGCGTAGACAACCCGGCCGGGCTATCCGGTCGCCGCCCGCCGGCAACGGCGGCGGCGACCCCGGCGCGGCGACCCCGCCTAGAGCTCCTCGCGCTCCCCTTCGCGCGCCACCGCCATGCCGGCGGCGGCGACCTCGCGCAGCGCCGCGGCGTCGCCGCGCACCAGCGGATTGGTGCGGTTCAAGTGCACGAACCGCACCTTGGCGCGCTCGCCAGCCGGCAGCCGTGCCAGCCGGGCGAGGGTCTCGCGCACGAACGGGTGCGGCACCTCGGCGATCGACCGCCCCGGCAGCTCGCCCTCGGCGAAGAAGGTCCCATCGAGGAAGGCCACGTCGACACCGCGCAGCACCTCCTCGAGGCGCGTCCCCTGCGCGTCCCACTTCTCCCACTTGTCGATGTCGGGCAGCCACAGCAAGGTGCGGCGCGGACCGGCGATGCGGAAGGCGACCGTCTCGCTGTACTCGTCGCGGTGAGGGACGAGCAGCGGCGTGACGGTGAGGCGGGCGCCGAGGCGCACCGGTGTGCCGGCGGCGAGCGGCCGTAGCTCGATGTTGCCCAGCCGCACCAGCAAGTCCCAGGGGCCGTTGCCGCGCAGGAAGGCGGTCATCCGCGGCATCGCGTAGACCGGCACGGCCTGGGCGCCGATCGCCTCGCGGCCGAAGTGGATGAGGCCGGCGTAGTGGCCGACGTGGGCATGGGTGAGCAGGATGCCGGCGAGGCCGGGCGTCGCCTCGACCGGCGCCAGCGCGTCTAGGCGGTGCAGCTGCACCGGGAAGTCGGGAGTGGCGTCGATC
>DASYUP010000707.1:0-4576 GCA_036001185.1 Thermoanaerobaculia bacterium | reverse complement strand
CCTTCTCGATCTCGTCGATCCACAGCACGACGGGGGCGAGCGCGGCGGCGTTCTCCAGCGCCTCGCGCAGGTGGCGCTCGGACTCGCCGACGTACTTGTCGAACAGCCGGCCCGGCTCGAGGCGCGCCAGCGGCACCCCCCACTGGCGGGCGATGGTCTTCGCCGCCAGGCTCTTGCCGCAGCCCTGGACACCCGCCAGCAGCACGCCCTTGGGCATCGGCAGCCCGTAGCTCCGCGCCTGTGCCGAGAAACCGGCGTGGGTGCGCTCCAGCCACTGCTTGAGGTGGGCCAGCCCGCCGAGCGGTGCCGTGTCGGCGTCGATGGGAATCAGCTCGAGAGCGCCGTTGCGGGCCATCGCCTGGCGCTTGCGCTCGAGCACCCGCGGGATGTCGGCGGTGGTGAGGGCGAGGTCCTCGAACATCGCCTGCGCCACCATCCGCCGCACTTCCTCGAGGGTGAGGCCGAGCAGGCCGCGCGCGAACCGTGTGAGCGCCGCGTCGTCGAGCTCGTAGCGGAAGTGACGATTCTGGTTGAGCGAGCGGAAGGTCTCGACCACCGCCCGGCGGATGTCGTCTGCGCCCGGCAGGTCGAGCTGATAGCGGGCGGCGATGCGCCGCAGCTCGACGGGCAGCTCGAGCGACGGCGAGCAGAGCACGATGGTGGTCTGCCGCTCCGAGCCCTGCGCGCACTCCCGCAGCTGGCGCACCACGGCGGGGTCGGCGAGGTAGGGATGAAGGTCGTAGAGCAGGTAGACACCGGCCGTCCGCAGCGAGGCGATGTGGCGCAGCGCCGCGAGCGGCTGGGTGGTCTCGTACGCCGCGTCCTCGACCCCGCGGCGGCAAAGGCCCTGGGTGACGGACCAGCTCCAGAACGGCAGGCCGAGGTCGCTGGCCGACGCCGCCAGCAACTCGGCGAGCCGCTTCTCCTCGTAGGTCTCGACGTAGAGAATGGGGAAGCGGGACCGGATGAGTAGTCGCAGGTCTTCCACGATGGCGTGGAGTCTGGCAGACGGGTGTAGTGACTGGAAGGGCGGCGCCGGCGAGCCAGCGCCGCCCTTCTCTTGCTAGAAGCTCACGCGCGCCCCGAGCCGCACCGACCGCGGCCCGGTGCGCAGCACCGGCTGCCCGTAGTTGCGATTGACCGGCGTCAACGCGGCGTTGTCGGCCGCCTGGAAGCCCCAGCGCTGGTCGAGCAGGATGGCGCGCTGGGCGTCGAGCAGGTTGAAGACGTCCGCCAGCAGGTTGATGGTCACCGGCCCGACGGAGAGCGGGTAGCCGAGGTGGACGTCGACCTCGTAGGTGTCGGGGGTGCGCCCTTCGGCGCCGCGCTTGGTGAGGAAGAACTCGTAGCGCCCGTAAGCGTCCGAGAAGCCGTAGCGGGTGCGGGGGGTGCCGGTGCGGTAGTACGCCGAGGCGCCCACCTCCAGCTTCCACGGCGAGTAGTAGACGCCGGAGACCTTGAACTGGTGGCGGCGGTCGTTGGAGAGGTCGCCCTTGTTGGTGATGCGGGTGAGATCGCTGCCGTTGGTGAAGAAGTCGTAGTAGTCGTACGCGGCGCTGATGTTGGGGTCGGCACCGATGTTGGTGAAGGGGGCGTAGAGGCCGTCGAAGTTGCCGTCGAGCTTGGAGTAGAGGTAGGAGGCGAGGCCGCGCCAGTTGTGCGAGAGGCGCTTGGTGACGTCGAGCTGCACGCCCTTGAAGGTCCGTTTGGCCTTGGGGGCCGGGAAGGCCTGCGTGTAGTCGAGCGTGCCGACCTGACGCATGAGCCCCTCGCCCGGGTTGCCGATGCAATACGTGCCGTCGAGGAAATGCTCGGAGTCGGTGCAGAGGAAGTCCTCGATCACCTGCCCGTAGTTGCGGTAGATGCCCTTGATTCCAACCGCGAGATCGGTCGCCACCTCGCGGTCGTAGCCGAGGATGGTCTCTTCGAGGTACTGGTTCTCGAGGTTGGGGTCGGAGGGCTCGGTGAAGCCGCCGAGGATGGCGGAGGTGGTGCCGAGGTCAGCCTCCGCCTGGGGGTCGGGGACCACGCTCGTGGGGCTGAAGTTGATGATGCGTGGCTGCCGCTCGTAGGAGAACGAGCGAATCACCAGGTCCATGGGGATCTGCTCGTAGTAGCGGCCGAACGAGGCGTAGAGCTTGTCGGTGGCGCCCCCCGGCGGGTCCCAAATGACGCCCAGCCGCGGCGCGTAGTCCTTGTCGAGATCGATCTGCCTGACGCCGCCGGCGTCGAAGATCTCCTGGCGGTCCCAGCGCAGGCCGGCGTTGACGGTGAGGTCGGGACGGGCCACCCAGCGCGTCTGTAGGAAGGCGGTCGTTACCTTGTGCTCGGGGGCGGCGCTCAGCGCCGACAGCGGCGCATTGGGGAACACGGCCGTCGGCGTCGTCCAGTAGAAGTGGCGGTAGATCGTGCGCCCGGGCTCGGTCTCGTTCTCGAGGATGGTGACCTGCTGGCCGCCCGACATGCGCTTGCTGACGTCGGCGGTTTCCCGCTCGTATTCGATGCCAGCCTTGACCTCGGTGGCGCCGAAGAAGCGCGACAGCGAGCCGCCGTAGAACTTGCGCTCGAAGTCCTTGGTCTGGATGAGGCCGAAGCCGCCGGTCTGGAGGTTGTCGTTCGCCGAGTCGAGGAACTGCACGCCGCTGCCGGCGCTGGTCGCGGGGCCGACCGAGTTTTCCTCGCGATGCCGGGCCACCTGGCCGCTCGCCGACCAGGCGGTGCCGAACACCCCCTCGTAGCGCGCCGCGTAGTCGCGGCCGCCGAACTGCTGCTCGCCGAGGAAGGTGCTGGGCTCGCCGTTGAGGGTGTGGTTGGCGTCGTTGATGGCGCCGGTATCGGTGCGCGGGTCCTGCAGGTAGCTGCCCACCAGCGACTGGCTCTCGGAGAGCCGGTAGGTGAGCTTGGCGGCGCCGAGGTTGCGCTTGCTCTTCGAGGTGGCGCCCGAGCCCTTCTGCGGGCCGGAGTCGAGGACGCGGTCGGTCGAGTTGTCGACCCGGTCGTAGGCGCCGAAGAACCAGAGCTTGTCGCGCAGCAGGTAGCCGCCGAGGTCGGCGCCGAAGTCCTCCTTGGTGAAGCCGGTGGTGCGGCCGGTGGTGGCGACGACGGGCTTGGCGGTGTTCTGCAGGCCGTCGGCGTCGTGGTAGCCGAAGGCGTCGCCGTGGAGCTCGTTGCCCCCCGACTTGGTGATGACGTTGATGACGCCGCCGGTGGCCTTGCCGTATTCGGCCTCGTAGCCGCCGGTCTTGACGTCGATCTCCTGGATGAACTCGAAGTTGAGCTCCTTGCCCTGGAAGCCGTATTCGAGGTTGGTGGTGTTGACGCCGTCGACGTAGTAGACGTTTTCCGCACCGCTGCTGCCGTAGACCGTGATGGTGTTCTCGGCGGCGGGGGAGGGGTTGGCGTCGGTCGAGGTCCCCGGCGCCACCTGCACCACCGAGGAGTAGTTGCGGCCGCTGGGGAGGGTCTGGATGTCGCGGGTGGTGAGGTTGGAGCCGACGGTGGTGGTGGTGGTGTCGATGACCGGCGCCGTCGCCACGACGGTGATCTCCTCGGCGGTCTGCGGCCGGACCTTCATGTCGAGCGTGGTGTCGCGACCGAGGGCGACCGGTACGTCGACCTCCTCCGGGCGGAACCCTTCGAGCTTGAAGGTGACCCGGTAGTTGCCGGGGGGCAGAAAGGTGAGGCGATAGACGCCGCTGCCGTCGCTCACCGTGGTGCGGCTCCCCTGCAGGGCCGGGCTGGTGGCTTCCACGGTGACGCCGGGCATCACTGAGTCGGCGTCGCTCGACACCGTGCCGACGATGGAACCGGTGGTCTGGGCGGCGGCCGGCGCCGGCAGCAGAGCGGCGAGGACAGCCAGGGTGACAGCGAACAACGCGAGAGCGTGGCAGGGCTGGCGGCGGGTCATGGGGGCAACCTCCTTCGCGGCAGCACACGGCCCCGCGTCATGGAACGAAGCGTCGCGGTGGGACGTGCCCAGTCTATAACGCGCTACCCACCGAGCTCGGAGAGCTGCCGGCGCAGCTGCGGCTGCTCGGGGTCGAGGGCGAGCGAGCGACGGAGGGCATCGCGTGCCGCCGCCTCGTCGCCCAGGCAGAGAGCGGCGATCCCCACGGCGGCATGCGTCTCCGCGCGCTCGGGGGCCAGCGCGGCGGCGCGGCGGAAGGCGGCGAGCGCCGGGCGGCACTCTTCGCGCTCGAGGTGGAGCCGGCCGGCCAGCAGCCAGAGCCGCGGGTCGGCGGGCAGCAGGGCCGTACCGCGCGCCGCCAGCCCCTGTGCGCGCCCCGCCTCACCGACACTGGCGTAACCCATGGCGCGTCCGGCCAGCGCATCGCCTCCCGCCGGCAGGCCGTTGGCGACCGCCTGCAGGAGCAGCTCGTCGCTGCGGTCGCGCGCTGCCGTCCGCTGGCGCAACAGCTCAGAGAGGTTCCAGGCCGGTGACGGGTCGCGGGGGGCCAGCGCCAGGGCCGCCGCGAAGGCGCGCTCGGCCTCGGCATCGCGCCCGGCGGCGCGCAGGATGAGCCCTTCGTTGTCGAAGGAGGCGGCGGTGCGCGTGGGCGAGCTCGTGGCGACGCTC
>DASYUP010000706.1:0-20584 GCA_036001185.1 Thermoanaerobaculia bacterium | reverse complement strand
CATCTTGTAGTAGAGCGAGCTGGCGGCGCCCCAGCGGATGGGCGAGGCGAGCAGGATGACGTCGGCCCAGTGCACCACCGCCTCATAGACGCGGTCGAGCTGGTCGCTCTTGTCCATCTGGGTGATCGAGCAGGGCCAGCTGCAGGCGCGCGCGCTCTTGCTGTAGAAGCCCTCGCAGTTGCGGAAGGAGAGGTCGCGCAGGTGCAGCAGCCGCGTCTCGGCGCCGTCCTCCATGGCGTGGGCGAGGCCGGCCTCGAGCAGCGCCTCGGAGGTCGAGTAGCGGGGGTGGGCGTTGGTCATGACGGTGGTGGAGATGCCCACTACCCGCGGCGGTCCGGGCGCCCGCACCGGCTCGCGGGCGAGCGGGTGCGGCGCGTGCGGCAGCCGCCCGCGCTTGGTCGCCGGCAAGAGCTCGACGAACAGACGGCCGTCGCGCACCTCGACGCGATGGCTGGGGACGCGGTCCTGCTCGTAGCCCGGCTCGCCGGCGCCGGTCAAGCGCTGGAGCGCCAGTAGTGCCACGGACAGACGACGTAGTCGTCCTCGAGTGTGCCATCGCCGAGCGGACCGGCGAGGTGGTTGCAGACGCCGGAGATGGCGCCGAAGGTGCCGTCGCGGTACGACAGCGCGAGAAGCAGGCGGCCGATGCGCACCTCGCGCAGCGCCTCCGCCGGCCCGAGGTCGTACCAGCCGTCCGTCGGCTCGCCCATGGTGTGCCTCCTGCGGGTTGTACGGGGATCCTTTCACAGCGGATTCGCCGCTCGGCACCTCGACGGCGGCGCGCGGTTGCGGCATCCTTGGGCCTCCATCATCCGCAAGGAGGACGCGATGCTCGGCGAGAGGATGCCGCAGACGTACGCCAATCACGCCCGCTTCGTGCCGCTGTTCCACTTCCTCACCATCGGCCTGCTAGTCGTCAACCTGGCCTACCGCATCTACGCGGTGGTGCGCCACTACCACCCCGGCGCGGTGGTCGACCTGCTGCTGGCGATCGCCCTTGGGCTCTTCGTCTACGGGGTACGCACCTTCGACACCCGGCTGCAGGACCGCATCATCCGGCTGGAGATGCGGCTGCGCCTCGCCGAGCTGCTGCCGGCCGACCTGCGAGCCCGCATCGGCGAGCTGCGGCCGGGCCAGCTCATCGCGCTGCGCTTCGCCCCCGACGCCGAGTTGGTCGAGCTCACCCGCGCGGTGCTGGAGGGCCGGTTGAAGAAGGGCAGCGAGATCAAGCAGCGCATCCAGACCTGGGAGCCCGACTACTTCCGGGTCTAGCGCGCCCTCGGCGCGGGCGGCAGCGCGGACAATGGCAAGACGGGGACACGATCCCCATTTCGCGCGGCGCGAAATAGGGTCATGTCCCCGGCGGGGGTGGTACTGGTACTACCACCACCGGCACGCGGACGCGGTGGCGCAGCCGCTCGATGGAGGTGCCGAGGATGAGGTCGCCGAGGGCGCGGTGGCCGTGGCTGCCGACGATCACCAGGTCGGGTCCGTGGGTGTTGACGAGAGTGGAGAGCGCCGTTGCCGGGTCGCCGAAGCCGAGGTCCCAGGTGGCGGCGATGCCCAGCGTGCGCAGCTCCTCGGCGTAGGCCGAGAGGCGCTCCTCGTCGGCGCGCGTCTCGCGGTCGCGTAGCTCGTCGCCCATGACGCGCGCGCCCCCCGAGTCGACGACGTGCAGCAGCAGCACCTCGCCGCTGCGGCCTTGCAGCAGGCCGGCCGCATAGGAGAGCACCGCCTGGTCGGCGGCGGTGAAATCGACCGCCGCCGCCACCCGCTTGGGCGGCTTCGAGGGCAGCAGCACCGGTACCGCGGCGGGGCCGTGGACGTCGAGCACCGGGCGGGTGAGGGTGCCGCGCAGCCGCGCCATGATCGGCTGCACGATGACGTAGACGAGCAGCACCAGCACGCCGAGCGCCAGCGGCACTACCGTGAGCCAGAGCAGCCAGGCGCCCTCGCCGGCCTTGCGCAGCCAGGTGCCAATGACGTCGTAGGCGAGCGACAGGTTGAGGCCGGCGATGGTTACCGCCACCAGCCAGGCGGCCCCTTCGAGCAGCGGGCCGATCTTGTGCACTCCCATCCAGCGGCGGTCGGAAACCAG
The DNA here is from genome assembly GCA_036001185.1 of Thermoanaerobaculia bacterium. GTDB lineage: Bacteria > Acidobacteriota > Thermoanaerobaculia > Multivoradales > JAIOJS01 > DASYQD01. Next base: position 18,486 of record DASYUP010000706.1, on the reverse strand, counting down.
GTGGACGAGCGGGATGACGGCGAACGAGAGCTGCAGCGACAGCACCACCTGCGACAGCACCAGCAGCTCACCAGTGGCGCGCTCGCCGAACCAGACGATGGTGATCACCGCCGGCACGATGGCGAGCGAGCGGGTGAGCATGCGCCGCACCACCGGCCGCAGGCGGATGTGCACGAAGCCCTCCATCACCACCTGGCCGGCGAGCGTGCCGGTGATGGTCGAGGACTGGCCGGCGGCGATCAAGGCGATGGCGAAGGCGAGCGGCGCCACGTGGGCGCCGAGCAACGGCTCGAGCAGCCGGTGGGCGTCCTGGATCTCCGTCACCTGGTGATGGCCGGAGCGGAAGAAGGTGGCGGCCGCCATCACCAGCAGCGCGGCATTGACCAGGAAGGCGCCGTTCAAGGCGATGATCGAGTCGAGGGTGTTGTAGCGGATGCCGGTGCGGATGCGCAGCGGCGTGAGCTGGAAGCGCCGCGACTGCACCAGCGCCGAGTGCAGATAGAGGTTGTGTGGCATCACCGTGGCGCCGAGGATGCCGATGGCGAGGTAGAGCGCTCCCTCACCGGGGAGCGAGGGCACGAAACCCTTGAACAGCGGCCCGAGGTCGGGGCGGGCGAGGAGCACTTCGAGGCCGAGGCAGATGCCGACCGTGAGGATGAGGGTGATGATGAAGGCTTCCATCAGCCGGATGCCTCGCGCCTGCAGCAGCAGCAGCACGAAGGCGTCGAAGGCGGTGATCAGCACCGCCCACAAGAGCGGGATGCCGAACAGCAGCTGCAGGCCGATGGCGGTGCCCAGCACCTCGGCGAGGTCGCAGGCGGCGATGGCGATCTCGCACAGCACCCAGAGGGCAGCCGACACCGGCTTGGGGAACATGGCGCGGCAGGCCTGCGCCAGGTCCATGCCGGAGACGATGCCGAGCCGCGCCGACAGACTCTGCAGCAGCACCGCCATGAGGTTCGACATCAGCAACACCCAGATGAGGGCGTAGCCGAAGCGCGAGCCGGCGGCGATGTCGGTGGCCCAGTTGCCGGGGTCCATGTAGCCGACGGCCACCAGGTAGGCAGGGCCGCTGAAGGCGAAGAGGCGACGCCAGAACGACGTCGCCTCGGGAATGGCCACCGAGCGGTGGACCTCGGAGAGCGACGGCGTCGATTGGTCGATGGGCGGGGGAGGGGTGGGCTGGGAGTGGGGGGTGGCCATGCGGCTGCGGCTCGGTGAGTCGGCCGTGCGATTGTCCGAATCGTAGTTTTTGAGCGGTCGAAATCATACTCCAGGATCGATTGGGTGGGAAGGGGTGTCGGAGGGCTGCGCTAGAATCGACTTGCTTCACGATCAGTCCGGTCCCTCACCTTCTGGCCACGCACCGGGGAAGACCACCATGTCGCGATCCCATTTCTGTCGCTCGCTGACCGTCCTCGCATTGGTGGCCGGGGCCGCCCGCGCGGGCACCATCTACGTGCCCCTGCCCGGAGTCAGCCAGGTGGGCAGCGCCGGCTGGGAGGCGGAGGTGACGATCGCGAACCCTTCGTCCCAGAGCCTGATCGTCAACGCCCTGCTCCTCAACAACGACAGCGACGGCACGGTGCGCGGCACCCCGCCGTCGCCCGGCGCTCCCTATACGGCCGATGCCGGCCGCAGCCTGGTGCTGCGCCCCGCCGCCACCTTCAGCGGTCTCGCCGAGATCTCGGGCTCGCCGAACGCGCGTTACGCCGCGCGCCTTACCGGCCACGGCGCGCTCGGCGCCATGGGTGTGGCGCTGCCGGTGATCACCTCGGCCAACGCCGCCGCCGGCAACGCCACCCTGGCGCTGCAAGGGCTCACCTCGAGCGCCAGCCGCGCCACGGCGATCGACCTGGTGAACCTGGCGCCGTTCACTTCGCAGTGCACGGTCGCCCTGCTGCGCAGCGACGGCTCCGCCGTCGGTGCGCCGCGCACGGTGGCGATGAAGCCGCTGTCGGCGCAGTACCTCGCCAACGTCTTCGCCGGCCTGGTCGACGCCGCCGGTCTCGCCGACGCCCGCGCCGCGGTCTCCTGCAGCCGCGACTTCTACGCCTTCGCGCTGCTCAGCGACAGCGCGAGCGGCGAGGTCTCGGTGGTGCAACCCTCGGGCAGCGGCGAGTCGACCCTCACCAAGCCCGGCACCGAGCCGGCGTGCCCCACCGGCGCCACCTGCTTCCTCGCACCCGGCGTCATCAGTCGCCCGACGCCGGCCACCCCCGTCGGGCACGTCATCTTCAACGCCCCGGCAGGTGTCTTCAAGCGCCTCAAGCTCACCCTGGACGTCACGGTCGGCGACTGGTTCGGCGGGCAGCCCGACGGCAAGCACCTCGTCTACTGGTTCGTCATCAACAAGAACATCGACATGCCCGGCATGCTCTACTTCCGCGGCCCCGAGGCCTTCACCGCGCTGGTGCGCTACGGCATTGGCCTCAAGCACCCGCAGAAGCTCAAGCTGACGGCGCCCTTCCAGGCCATCGCCGGTCACACCTACCGCTGCATCAACGACTACGACATGGGCCTCGGCGTCTACACGGTGACACTCATCGACCTCGGCACCGGGCAGGTGGTGCAGACCCTCACCGGCCCCACCAACGTCGACAAGGTGACGCTCAAGACCGGCGACCACTTCCTCGTCGACATGGGCTTCAAGGAAGGGCTGGTCTTCGACGAGGTGCCGTCGTACAACTGGGTGTACAGCGACGTGCGGGTGCAGGCGATCCCGTAGCGCGGATCGCCGTAGCCGCCGCGGCTAGCGGTTCGGCTGCGCGGCGTTCCAGAAGGAGTGGAAGCCGAGCGGCATGCGGCCGCCCAGCCGCAGCGTCGCGCGTGGCCCGGCGCCGACGTCGCCGGCGGTGAAGAGGGCGAGGGAGCTCTGCCCGCTGGCCGTCTCCCACAGCGGCACCACCAGCACGCCGCCGACCTCATCGCCCGCCGGCGCGAAGGCGGGCTCGCCCGCGAAGTAGGTGCCCTCTGGCGCCGTCCACGCGCCGGCCACCCTTCCCTCGTCCCAGCGCAGGTGCAGCAGGCGGTCGAAGAACTTGCGCCCTCGCTCCCCGCTACGCGAGAGCTGCAGCACCCAGCCCTCGTCGTTGCTGCGCGTGGCGCGCCGGCGATCGAAGGTGGGAAAGTCGACGGTGCCGAGCTCTGCTGTCGCACGCCGCGCCACCAGCCGGCCGCCGGCGAGGTCGACCTCGTAGCGCACCGCGCGTCCCGCCGGCGAGTCGACGAAGAGGTCGGGCAGCCGATAGTCGTCGTAGATGGGACGGTCGAGCTCGAGCAGGTCGACGGTGAGCCGCGACGCAGGCTCAGCAGCATCGACCTCGTCGCTGGCGTTGAGCAGGTGCAGGCAGTAGCGCTCCCCCACCGGCACGTCGGCGACCAGGCGGCCCGCGGCACGGTCGAGCACGAGGAGCCGGCTGCCGAGCTCGGGGTGCCACGAGAGCGCCTCGAGCACGGTGGCGCCGTCGCGCAGCGCCGCGAGATCGAGCAGGTGCGGCGCTACGTGGAAGACGGCATGGCGCCCGGCGAGCGCGAAGTCGTGGATGGAGGCGGGGTAAGGCAGCGGCTGGCGGGTACGCTGCAGGAGCGTGCCATCGGCCGCGAAGCGGAAGAGGTGGAGCAACGGCTCCCGCGGCGCGAAGGAGACACCGAAGGTCACCAGCTCGCCGGTGAACGGATCGACCTTGGGGTGGCCCGAGAACGGAGTGGCGGCGGTGATCGCACCGCCGAAGGTGCCGGGTCCGCGCGTCGCGAGCGTGCGCCGGTCGAGCTCCCAGGGTTGCCCCTGCTCGCCGAAGGCCAGCAGGGCGCCGGCGAAGGGATAAGCGGAGAGGTTGACCGGCGAGGCGACCGTCACCCCGTGCACCAGCCGATCCCCGGCGAAGCGAGTGCCAAAGGTGCGGAAGAGGGCGGCGCCGGCGGCGCGCTCGTCAACGACCTTCCTGGTGGCGACGAAGCGCTGCTGCACGCGCACGCCGGCGCCGCCTTCGCTCGCCGGCTCGTCGAAGCGCGCCGCGATGACCATGCCGTCGCCGTCGAGCCAGTTGCGGTAGCGGACCTCGCCAGCGGCGAAGCGGGCGGGCCCGTTGAGGGTGTAGGTGCCGGCGAGACCCAGCGGCAGGTCGCCCTCGACGGCGGCGACCGGCAGCTCGCCCTCGGGCGGCTCGGCGGCGAAGGCACGCTCGAGGCCGGGCGCGTGGTCGCGCGCCACCCCCGCATCGCCGACCGCCGCCGGCATCTCAGCCCGCCGCTTGCTCGGCCGCCGCCGGCGGCACGAACGCCGCCATCACCTCGGGGTCGAGCTTCCAGCGGTAGCGCCGCTTGTCGTGGCGCGTCGCCTCCCAGTGCGCCTGCATCGCCGCCGGATCGAAGCGCAGGGCATTCATGTCGATCCCCTCGACGAAGGCGCGACGCTGCACCGCCTCGGGCGCGCCCGCCACGCGAGCGATGACGTGGGCGGCCATGAAGCGGGCGAGCTCCTCGAGGTCGGCCCAGTGGGGTTCGAGGGTCGCCAGCGCCTGCTCGGCGGTGAGGCCGACCTGCGACAGCAGCTGCCGTGAGCGGGCGAGCGCCGGAAAGTCCGAGAGCTCGAACAGCAGCGGCATCCCGGTGCTGCCGCCGCCGCCACCGATTCCCCGCGCCAGCTTCCAGCGCGTGAAGCCGGTGAAGAGGTCCTGCAGGCCGCGGTTCCAGGGGCCCAGCCGGGTGAATCGCTGCAGGAAGGTGCCAACGAACTCCGGCTCGGTGAACAGCTCGTTCATGAAGGGGAAGACGTAGGCGACGAAATAGACAGTGAGCTCCCAGACGTATTTGAGGGTGAACGCCTCCTGGTCGCCGAGGGCGATGTAGCCGGCGGCGTAGCCGGGCACGTAGCCGTCGTAGAGCGCGCGGGCGACCGCCTCGTGGGTGCGGCAGCGAGCCCGCCGCTCGTGCTTGATGGCGTCGACGATCAGCGTGTTGTGGATGGCAATGAGGTCCGAGCCCGGGCTGTAGAGGGGATCGGAGAACCGCCCCGCCTCGCCGGTCATCGCCCAGCGCTCCTCGCTGATCACCGTCTTGCAGTCGTGGGCGTAGTCGCGCAGGCCGTAGTGACCGAGCAGCTTGCGCTTGGGCAGGTCGTGGGCGAAGCAGGGGAAGTGCTCGCAGGCCCAGGCGAGCAGCTTTTCGCCGGTGTTGACGTCCTTGAAGTCGACCACGCTGTGGTCGTAGACGAGGCCGAGGCTGGTCTTGTCGTGCAGCGGGATGACCCAGAACCACAGCCCCTCGGCGCAGAAGTGATTGGTGGCGAGGAAGAGCGGCGAGTGGCCGGCGCTGCGATGCCAGCCGCCCAGCCGCTGCGCCCGCAGCGGCCGGTCGGTGAGCTTCTCGATGTCGACCAGCCCCTCCACCCAGGCGAAGGAGGCGCCGTGCTCGATGGGGCTCTTCATGCCGAGCCCGAGCTGGCGCTGCAGCACCCGGTTGCGGCCGCTGGCGTCGACCAGCCAGGGTGCCGCCACCGTTTGCTCCCCTTCAGGGCCGACGAAGGTGACGCGGTGCTCGCCGCGCGGGTCGAGGACGATGTCGAGGTCGCGCGCCGGGGCGAGGCGGGTGAAGCGCGGCTCGGCCTCGTTGAGCTGCAGCACCGCCGCCTCCATCTTGTTGCGGTCGAGCTGGAAGGTGGCGATGTTGGAGAACGTCGTCAGGTAACTCTGGCTGTAGTCCTCGAAGCGCGTCGGGTCTCCCCCCGGCGTCGGCCAGTAGAAGCGCAGGTTGTATTTGATCCAGTGGTTCTTGAGCAGCTCCTCGGTGAGGTCGAGGACCTTGCCGAAGTACCAGCCCGAGAGCTGCACCGTCGACTCGCCGTACTTCTGCCGCTGGCGGTTGTGCTCGTGGTCGAGGTAGCGCTCGATCAGCACCACCCGCTTGTCGGTGTCGAGCAGCAGGTGGCGGGCAAGCGTGAGGCCGGCGAGGCCGCCCCCGAGGATGACGACGTCGGTATGCAGCGGATCGCTCATGCCTGCCAACCCCGGCGATTGTTGGGACAGTGTACGCTTCTGGCCCGGCGGCCGCTCTTCGTGCACCTGCGCGCGACAGCGCAGTCATCCCTTCTAACGTCATAAGAGACGAAAAAGGGCCGGCGAAGGGCTCACCGGCGCAGGCGGCGACCTACTCGGGCGCCGCCAGCCCGCCGAAGAAACGGCTCCGCCGGCGCGCCAGCAGGGCGGCAAGGGCCGCTGAAAGCTGCTCGCGCACCCGCGTGGCGAGCGCGGCCACCGCGTCCGGATCGTCGGCGTCGGCCGGCGCGTAGCTGTCGACAGCGATCGGCGGCAGGATCTGGGTGTGCCACTTCGCCGGCAGCGGCAGCGGAGTGGTCACCGGCAGATAGGGCCACAGGGTGGCGCGCCGGAACCACTGCCAGTCGATCCGCCCGAGGACGGGAAAGGTCTCGGCGGTACCGATGGTGACGAAGGGGACGATCGGCGCCTGGTGGCGGATGGCGAGCTCGGCGAAGTCGTCGCGGAACCAGGGAGTGAGACGGTAGGCGTCGCGGTAGAGGCTGAAGGCACCGCGGATCCCTTCCGGGAAGACTCCCAGCAGCCCCTCCTCGCCCAGCACGCGGGCGGCGTTCTCGCGGCAGGCGGCGACGCCGCCGATGCGCGTCATGTAGGGGGCGAGGAAGGGCGCCTTGACCAGCGCCGGGTGCATGAGGAAGCGGGCGTAGCGGCCAGTCGCCTGCTCAACCGTCTGCTGCACCATGACGCCGTCCCACGGCTGGAAGCCGCGGTGCACGCCGACCAGCAGCGCCCGCCCCTGCGCCGGCACGTGCTCGACGCCCTGGGTGTCGACCCGCCAGTAGCGGTCGTGCAGGAAGCGGAAGAGCGTGCGGCCGAGGCGGCGGCGGTAGGCGGGGTCGAAGCCCAGCGGGTCGGGGTCGGCGAGGGCCGCGGGGCTCTCGCCGCGGTTGCGGCGCGGCACCTGCAGGGTGCTCCAGCGCGGTGCCACGCCGGTCGCCTGCACGAAGGAAGCGCTCGACACCGTGGCGGTGTGCTGCAGCGAGGCCACCTCCCCTGGCGGCCGGCCGGCGAGCCGCCGCGCCGCCGCCAGCAGCGGGGCCGGCAGCGCCAACCGCAGCGCACCGGCGGCCCGCACCACCCGCCGCGCCGGGGCCGGCGCCGGCGCCAGGTGGAAGGTGCCGTGCAGCCGGCGGGCGAGGGCGGCCCGCAGGGCGGCGGCGAGGTCGTCGACGGCCAGCAGCTGCACCAGCGGGTCCCATCCCAGCGCCGTCGCCGTCAGGCGGGCGAAGGTGGCTCGGCTCCACGCGTCATCGCCGCCCGGCAGGGGCACGGGCGCGGCGCGCAGCAGCAGCAGGCGCTCCGCCGGCACCGCGGCGGCGGCGACTCGCTCGAGGGCGAGCCAGGCGGCGGAGAGCGGGTTGTCGCGGCGCCGCGGCCGCCAGCGCTCCTCCTCCACGAGGCCGGGGTGATGGGGGCTGGGCTCGTGCACGGCGGTGCTCGCCACCACCACCAGCGGCGCGGCGCCCGCCCGCGCCGCCGCGGTGAGCACGACCTCGGCATCGTCGGGGTCGGGGACGCCCAGCCGGCCGCGCGAGGCGGCGAGGTAGACGAGCGGCGCCGGGAAGCGACCGCCGGCGAGGCGGGCGGGCAGCCCGGGCGAGCGCCAGATGGCCCACTCGGCGCCGAGCGCCGCGCCGAGCGCGGCGCTGAGCGCGTCGTGGCCGCCGACCAGCAGACCGGCCGGCGTCTCGTCCACGGTGGGTGCCGGCGCCGAAGCGACGGGATCGGTGCGAGGAGGATCGGCGGCGGCCAACCGCCTCAGTATCCCACCCCCGCAGCGAGCGGCTTGCCGAGAACCGCGGCGGCGGCATGCAGCGCCGAGACGATGACCGGCGTGACGCCGCCGCCAGGGCGCACCCAGTGCCCGGTGAGGAAGAGGTTGCGCACCGGCCCCACCACCCCTGGCCGCGCGGCGCCGAGCTGGTCGGGCGCCATCTCCCAGCCGAGCATCGCCCCCTGCTCGTTGCGCGTGAAGCGCCAGGTCGTCAGGGCGGTGGCGGTGGTGGCGGTCTCGACGTGTCGTGACACCCCCGGTAGCGCCGCCTCGAGCCGCGACAGCAAGAACTCCTGCACCTCCGCCTTGTGCGCCTCCCAATCGCCCACGCCGGCATAGTCGACCGGCATCACCTTTTGCAGGATCACCACCTGCTTGCCGGGCGGCGCCATCTGTGGCTCGTAGAGCGTGGGCACGAAGATCTTGCAGGTGAGGGTGCCGCGGCGAAAGTCCCCGACGTTGCCCAGCGCATCGGCGTCCCAGCCCTGCCAGTAGTAACCCTGCGCCTGCTCGAGGTCGTCGTGCGAGACACCGGCGAGACCGACGTGAGTGAGGTAGCAGGGCCACGAGGGCCGCAACGCCGGCAGGCCGTAGTCGGCAGTCACCGCCTCCGCGCCGGCTTCGCCGCCGAGCAGCCGCTCGAGGGTGAGCCGCAGGTCGGCGTTGGAGATCACCACTCCGGCGCTCACCTGGTGACGGCCGCGCAGCGGCCCGCGGTCGGTCTCCCCCTCGATGCCGACGGCGGCGCCGTTCTCGACCACGATGCGGTCCACGCTGGTGCTCATCAGGATGTCGCCGCCGCGCTCCTCGAAGCGCTGCGCCAGCGCATCGGCGAACGCCTGCGAGCCGCCGGCGGGGTAGTAGTTGCCGAGGAAGTAGGAGAGCCGCAGCATGGAGTCGAAGACGAACGAGATGCGGCTCGGCGGCGAGCCCCAGTGCGGGCAGTCGGCGGCGAGCAGGAGCTTGAGGCGCTCGTCGTCGAAGTGTCGGTCGAGCACCTGCCGCAGCGTGAGGTCGCGGTAGCGCAGCAGGCGCGGCGTCTCGCGGTCGCGGAAGTAGGCGAGCAGGCCGAGCAGGTAGGCCTCGCGGACCTCGACGAAGAAGCGGTCGAGCGCCGCGGCCTGATGGGGGAAGCGCGCCTTCACCGCCGGCAGATAGTCGTCGAGCTCGGCGGGCACGGCGAAGCGCGAGCCGTCGGGGAAGTGGAAGGTGTCGACCGGATCCATCTTCACCCAGCCGGTGTCGACCCCGAGGTCGGCGAGCAGGCGGCCGGGGAGCGTCTCGCGGTTGCCGAGCAGCGGATAGAAGTGGGTGGCGGCGTCGAAGGTGAAGCCGGCGCGGCGGAAGGTGCTGCACAGGCCGCCGACCATGTAGTGCTGCTCGACGAGCAGCACCGAGAGGCCCTCGCGGGCGAGCAGGTTGGCGCAGAAGAGACCGCCGATCCCCGCCCCCACCACCACCGCGTCGTAGCGCGCCCGCGGCGGGCGCTCGCGGAGCCCCCGGAAGGGCCGCCGTGCCACCCCTCAGGCCTCCGCCGCGCGGCCGAGCAGCAGAGCGCAGCAGGGGCCGTCGAGGCCGACGGCGTCGACGAGGCCGAGCGCGAGGTCGACGGACGTCGGCGTGGCCCGCGCCGATCGCAGCGGGAAGCCGGCCTCGCCGGCCTCGTAGCCCGGCACGCCCGGCAGCTCCCCCGCCGCCATCGCCGCCAGCAACGCCGCCGCCTGCAGCGCGCCGGAGGCGCCCAGGCACTCGCCGAGCAGCCCCTTGGGCGCCGTCACCGGCACGGTGGCCGCCCGCTCGCCGAGGGCAGCCGCGAGGCCGGCCGCCTCGCGCGCGTCGGCGTTGCGCGCGCCGCTCGCCGCCGCCGAGACCGCGCTCACCTGCGTCGGCTCGCACCCTGCGGCTGCGAGTGCCAGCCGCACGGCGCGCGCCACGGCGGCTGCGCCACCGGCGGGTTCGCGGCCCTGCGAGGGGTCGAAGGCGGCGCCGTGGCCGCGCACCTCGGCGAGCACGCGGGCGCCGCGGGCGGCGGCACCGGTGGCGCTCTCGAGTACCAGGAAGGCGGCCCCCTCGCCGAGCGCGAAGCCGTGGCGTCGGCTGTCGAACGGCCGCGGCGTCTCGTCGCCGTCGCCCAGGGCGCCGGCGCGGCAGAAGGAGAGGAAGGACTCGAGGCAGAGCTCCTCGGCGCCGCCGGCGACGGCCACCGCGGCGCGTCCGCTGCGCACCAGGTCGGCGCCGAGGGCGATCGCCTGCAGCCCCGAGGCGTTGCCGGAGGACACCGTCGAGTTGGGTCCTCGCAGGTGGTGCCAGATGGCGGTCTGCCCGGCGGCGGCGTTGATGACGCTGTTGGCGAAGTCGAAGGGCTTGACGTAGAGCGGCCCGGCCTCCAGCCCGCGGCGGTCGAACTCGGCGATGGTCTTCACGCTGCCGTACATGGTGCCGACGAGCAGGGCGAGCTCGGCGCCGGCGACCCGCTCCGCCGACCACCCGGCGTCGTCGAGCGCCAGACGGGCGGCGCAGGCGGCGAGCAGCCCGGTGCGATCGAGCGGCCGGAAGTTGGCGTCGCCGAGGTAACGGGCGGGGTCGAAGCCGCGCAGCTCGACGGCACGCCGCACCGGCAGGTCGTCGACGGCGAAGCCCTCCACCGGCCCCAGCACGCTGGTGCCGGCGCAGAGCGCGCGGTGCAGCGCCGCCGGCGAGTCGCCGAGCGGCGACAGCACCCCGGCGCCCGTCACCACCACCCGGATCTCCGGGCTCACTACGTCGCCCCCGGGCTCACGGCGCCGCCGCCGCGAACAGCACCGAGGCGTTGGCGCCGCCGAAGGCGTAGGCGTTGTTCATCGCCACCCGCACCGGCTGCCGGCGCGCCACGTTGGGAACGCAGTCGAGGTCGCACTCGGGGTCGGGGTGTTGGTAGTTGATGGTGGGGGGCAGCCACCCGTCGGCGATGACGAGGCAGCAGACGGCCGCCTCCAGCGCCGAGGCGGCGCCCATGGTGTGGCCGAGCATCGACTTGACCGAGCTCATCGGCACCCGCGCCGCAGCGTCGCCGAAGGCACGCTTGACCGCCAGGGTCTCCAGGCGGTCGTTGGTCGCCGTGCCGGTGCCGTGGGCGCTGATGTAACCGACGTCGGCCGGCTGCAGGCCGGCATCGGCGAGGGCCTGCAGCATCGCCCGCGCCGGCCCCTCGCCCTCGGGGTGCGACGCCGTCATGTGGTGGGCGTCGCACGACAGGCCGTAGCCCACCACCTCGGCGTAGACGCGGGCACCGCGGGCGCGTGCCGCCTCGAGCGGCTCCATCACCAGGACGCCGGCCCCCTCGCCGGGCACCATCCCCTGGCGCTCGCGGTCGAATGGCGCGCAGCGGTCGGTGGCGATGGCCCCCAGCCGCGCGAAGCCGGTGTAGGTGATGCGCGAGAAGGCGTCGGCGCCGCCGGCGAGCATCACCTCGGCGCGGCCGCCGGCAAGCGTGTCGCGGGCGAAGGCCACCGCGTAGTTGCCGGCGGCGCAGGCGTTGGGCAGCATGATGTTGACGCCGCCAAAGCCGAGCTCGGCGGCGATCTGGCCGGGGATGCGGTGGCAGGGGTAGCGCGTCGCCAGCCCGTCGTCGACGCCCTCGCGGCCGGCGCCCAGCAGTGCGTCGTCGAAGCGCTCGATCTCCAGCGGCTCGCCGGAGGTGGTGCCCATGGCAACACCGGTGGTCTCGGGCGCCAGGGCCGCGGGATCGAGGCCGGCATCGGCGAGGGCCAGGCGGGCGGCGGCGACGGCGAGGAGCGAGGCGCGGCCGAGCTCGCCGGAGTCCAGGCGGCGGCAGAAGGGAGTGGCGTCGAAGTCTCGCACCTCGGCGCCCAGGTGCACCTTGAAACGCGAGGTGTCGAAGGAGCTGACGGGGGCGATGCCGCTCTTGCCGGCGAGCAGCGCGGCCCAGAACGCCTCGCGCCCAACCCCCACCGGGCTGACCACGCCGATGCCGGTCACCGCCACCCGGCGGCGACCCTCTGGAGCCACGGTCATCGACTCAGGCGGTGGCCAGCTGTTCCTGCAGCCGCTGCTGGACGAAGGCGACGACGTGGCCGACCGTGGGTAGGTCGCCCAGCCGCTGCTCCAGGTCCTCGAGCCCGAGCTTGAACTCGTAGTCCAGGTCGACGCCGATCTCGAGCAAGGACAGCGAGTCGAGCTCGAGATCCTCGCGGAACGTGGCGCTGTCGCCGATCCGCTCGACCGGGATGCGGGTGACGTTGAAGATGATCTTCTTCACCCGGTCGCGAACACCGTCCTGATCGGAGCCTGCCATGATCGGGATCCCCCTCGATAAGGTCCCTTGAGCAGAAGATACTGCTCAAAAGGTAGCACGCGATGCGGCGCCGAAAGGTGACATCGGTCACTGCAGTCACCTGCGAAGGCCTGCTTCATACAAGGCGAAAACGGGGGGAAAACCGGCTCAGCGGTCGGGGAAGAGCAGCGCGCCGTCCCGCGCCAGCTCGCCGGCGAGGTAACGTCGGCGCAGCTCGGCGTACTGCAGCTTGCCGTTGGCGGTCATCGGCAGGGTCCCGGGAGCCACCAGGTAGACGCGTCCGGGGCGGAAGCCCAGCCGCTCCTGGAAGGCCTGGACGACCGCCGCCGCCTGCGCTGGCAGGTCGCCGCGGCTGCCGCGGCCGACCTCGGCGAAGATGTAGGCCTGCTCGCCCTCGAGGCGCTGGCGGTCGATGCCGAGCGCGGCCGAGCGGCGGACGAAGGGGAGGCGGTCGACGGTCTCCTCGATCTCGCGGGGGGCGAGCGTGGTGCCACCGTGGAGGATGACCTCCTTGGCGCGGCCGACGACGTAGAGGCGACCGGCGGCGTCGAGATAGCCGAGGTCGCCGGTGGCGAGCCAGCGGCCCGGCCGTGGCGGGGGCTCTCCCCAGTAGCCGTCGGCGAGCGCCGGGCTCGCCACCAGGATCTCTCCCACCTCGCCGGCCGGCAGCGGGGCATCGGCGCTGCCGATGGCGAGCCGTACACCGGGGAATCCCGTTCCCACGGCGACGAATCCGCGCTCGTCGACCGTCAGGGGCGCCCCCGGCGTGCCGGCGCTCACTCCCACCGTCGCCTCGGCGAGGCCGTAGGCCGGCGTCACCACCGACGGCAGCGCGAAGGCGCGCTCGAAGGCGTGCACGGTGCTGGCGCGCACCGGCTCGGCGGCATCGAGGGCCACGCGGAGTGCCGTCAGGTCGAGCCCGCCCTGGCCGCGCGCCTGGTCTCCAGAGGTGTGCTCACGCGCCAGGCGCAGGCAGAGGCGGTAGGCGAAGTCGGGAGCGGCGGTGAAGGTGGCGCGGCGGCGCGCCGCCTCGACCATCCAGCCGCGGATGGCCGCCATGCCGGGCGGCAGCAGGTGGAGCTCGGCGCCCAAGACCAGCGGCACGACGCTCATCAGGATCAGTCCCATGTCGTGGTGCAGCGGCAGCCAGGAGAGGAAGACGTCGCCGGCGTCGATGGCGAGCCCCTCGGTCATCTGCGCCACGTTGGCGGCGAGGTCGCGGTGGCGGATGCGCACCGCTTTGGGCGCGCCGGTGCTACCGGAGGTGAGCTGCAGGAAAGCGAGGTCGTCTGCCGCCGGGAGTGGCGGCAGCGCCCCGCCGGGGCCCGGTGCCGTCGCCTCGGCGGCGTCGAGCAACCAGCGCCCGGCGGTGTCGCAACCGGTGGCCAGCGCATCCCAGCGGGGCGCTGGCTGGCGATCGACGATGACGCCAGCGGCACCGAGCCAGGCGGCGACGTCGAGCAGCCGCGCGCCGCCGGAGCGCGGCGGCAGCGGCACCGCCACGGCGCCAGCGCGCAGCGCCCCCCAGAAGCAGGCCAGGAAGTCGTCGCCGGCGGCGGGCGCCACGAGCACACGGTCGCCGGCAGAGACTCCGCGGTGGCGCAGCGTGGCCGTCGTGGCGGCGATGCGCTCGTCGAGCTCGCCCCAGCTGACCGTGCGGCCCCGCCAGGTGAAGGCCGGCTGCGCGGGAGTTTCGCGGCCGCGGCGCGCCAGGGTCTCTAGCAGGGTCGCGGACGGGTCGACGGCGGCGTCCACCGCTAAGGCTGCAGCCCCGCCAGCAGCGCGTGCAGATCGGCCACCGTGCGCACCCCCGAGAGGTCGGCGCCGCCGGCGGCGATTCCCCAGCGATCCTCGACGGCGGAGAGGATCGCCACCAGGTCCATCGACTCGACGCCGAGGTCCTCGACCAGCCGGTCGCCGGCGGCCACCTGCTTGACGCCCAGCTCGATGGCGACCACTTGGCGGACATCCTCCAGCGTCGGCATGGGGGCGAACGATATCGCGGCATCGTAGTGGCGTTGCGGGATTCGAGAGAGGAGAGGAGCGGAGTCGGAGCGGAGTCGGAGCGGAGCGACACAGCAGCTGTCGAGGAGCGCCGGTGCGGAGCGGTTGGGCTCGCTTGGCTCCGGTGCGCGCGGCCTGACCCACTAGCCTCCGCCAGGGGGCGCGGGCGGGCCGCCGGCGAACGTCCCTCGCGAAGACGCGAGGGACGGCCTCCGGGCCGCAGGCGGGCAGCAGCCGAGAGACAGCAGCCGGCATCGACCGCCTATGCGGCGGCCCTCCGGCAAGCGCCGGCGCGCTATTCCGCCCGCGCCCCCTGGCGGAGGCTAGTGGGGCCCCAGGCCGTGCTCAGTCGCCCGCGAGCCCAATCGCTCCGCACCGGCGCCGGAACGGATGTGTCGCCAGACGCGGCCGGATCGTCCGTCGCCATCACGCGCGTTGTTCTGGTGTAGGGGCGGGGCTTGTCCCCGCCCGCCGGTGCGAGAGGGAGACGCGCCCGTGAGCGATCACAATCCCGCGCGTTGCACGGTCCAGTAGAGGCCGACGGCGGCGATGGCGAGCGAGGCGGGCACTACCACCCGGCTGCGGTACCAGACTTCACGGCGCGCCCACGAGCCCACCAGCAGGAAGGCGAGCAGGATGACCGAGAGCTGCCCGGCCTCGACGCCGACGTTGAAGGTGAGCAGGGCGGTGAGGAACTCCGAGCGCGGCAGGCCGAGCTCGTGCAACGCGCCGGCGAAGCCGAGGCCATGGAGCAGGCCGAAGCCGAACACCACCGCCACGCGCCAGGGGGTGAGCTGCGGCCGCAGCACGTTCTCCACCGCCACGTAGACGATGGAGAGGGCGATGGCCGGCTCGACGATCGAGGACGGCAGCGACAGCACGCCGTAGATCGACAGGCCGAGGGTGATGGAGTGGGCGACGGTGAAGGCGGTGACCTGCAGCAGCACCGGCCGCAGCCGGGTGGCGAAGAGGAAGATGCCGAGCACGAAGAGGATGTGGTCGAGCCCCAGCGGCAGGATGTGGGTGTAGCCGAGGGCGAGGTACTGGCGCGCCACCTGCGTGCGCGTGGGGCCCGACGGCACCAGGCCCAGCGGCGGGCTCTCCTCGCCCGGCTCGACCCAGTAGGTCTCGAGGTTTCCCTCCTCGCCCTGACGGTGAGCGACCAGCGCGTAGCGGCCGGCGGGCAGCGTCCAGGCGAGGCGCAGCGACCCGGCGCCGGCGGGCAGGCGGCCGGCGAGCCGCAGGGTGGCCTCGCGCAGACCGTTGCGCCGCGGTGGCGCCGGCAGGTAGTCGAAGGACACCGTCTGCGGCGCTCCTGCCGCGGTGATGCGGGTGGTCGCCAGCAGGGCGGCGCGGCGTTCCAGCAGTCGCGCCCGCAGCACGGGGTCGGGCAGCTCCGGCGTCAACGTCTCGCCGGCGGCGAGCTGCAAGCGCTGGAGGGTGAGGTCGGGGTCGACCTGCAGGTCGACGCGAAAGGCGCCATCGGGGAAGAGGAAGACCTCGACGCGGCCGGCACCGATCTCGTGCGCCGACGCCGCGCCGGGCCAGGTGGCGCCCATGGCCGCAAACGCCAGGACCAATGCCCAGGACAGCCGGCGGCCGATCACCTCAGCGCTCCTCGCTGGTGGTGAAGGTGAGCGAGGCCCAGACGCTCTCGAAGTCGGCGCCGGGACCGCCGGCAGGGAGGATCCTCACCGCCTTGAGCAGCCACTCGCCGCCACGGGGCAGCGGCAGCACCACCCGGCCGTCGGCGCCGGTGCGCGCAGTCAACGGGTGAGCCGGATCGAGGCGGGAGAGCGCCGTCACCTGGATGCCGGCGGCAGGCCTGCCGTCCCACAGCAGGCGGACCGGCAGGGCCCCGCCGCCGGCGAGGGCGGCGGGGTCGGAGAGAGGCACCAGCTCGAGCGGCAGGCCGAGCAAGCGATCGTAGCCGGCGCGCGCGCCACTGCCACCGTCGCCGCCGACCAGCAGCAACGACTTCACCGAGCGGGAGAAACGGTCGCGCACCACCGGCTTGCGCTGCCAGCCGGACGGCAGCTGCCCGGCGAGGCCCTCCTGGTCGACGTAGAGGGCCATCTTCTCGGGGGTGAGCTCGGCCACCGAGCCGCGGCTCTGGTAGCCGACCACCATGGTGCCGACGCCGCGCGCCTGCATGATGCCGGCGGGGTCGACGCCCTGCACGCCGGGGACCGGCTGCTCCCCCTCGCTGCCGACGACCACGAAACGCACCAGCAGCTCCTCGTCGCGCGGCACCGGGTCGCCGAGAAAGCCGGCACCCACCCGCGCGCGCAGGACCAGCCGTTGCCCCGGCGCCGGCCGGTAGGTGGATGGCTCGATCCAGAAGTCGTGGGCGCGCAGGGGCGTGGCGAGCAGTGTGCCGGCGGCGAGCGCCGCGAGGGCGGCGATGCGCGCGAGTGACGACGAAAAGCGCAGCCCTCTCACGCCGGGAGTACGTGGCTGCGGCGTCGACGGATGAGAGAGCTCCCCTTGCTACCGACCGAGAACCGCCTCGACCGCGGCGATCGTCGGCTCGATCTCCACCAGCCCCTCGGGTCGAAACGCCGCTTCGGGGTCCTTGAGCAGGTGGCCGGTGAGCACGCAGACGACCTTTTCGTCGACGCCGATCACCCCCTCCGCGCGCAGCTTGCGCAGGCCGGCGAGCGTTGCCGCAGAGGCCGGCTCGCAGCCGATCCCCCAGCCGTCGATGGTGCGCTTGGCCGCCATCAGCTCGTCGTCGCCGACCTCGGCGACGACGCCGCGGGCGTCGCGGATGGCGGCCACCGCGCGGTCGTGGGAGACCGGATCGCCGATGCGGATGGCGCTCGCCACCGTCTCCGCCTGCACCCGGTGGCGGGTAGCGAAGCCCTCGCGAAAGGAGCGGTAGAAGGGGTTGGCGCCGTGCGCCTGGATGGCGGCGAGGCGCGGCAGGCGGTCGATCCAGCCGAGGGCGCGCGCCTCGCGCAGCGCCTTGCCGAAGGCGCTGGTGTTGCCGAGGTTGCCGGCCGGCACGACGATCCAGTCGGGGACCTCCCAGCCGAGGTCCTGCAGCAGCTCCCAGACGATCGTCTTCTGCCCCTCGATGCGGAAGGGGTTGATGGAGTTGACGAGGTAGATGCCGAGGCGATCGCAGGCCTCGCGCACCAGTCGCATGGCGGCGTCGAAGTCGCCGCGCACCTGCAGGCAGCGAGCGCCGTAGGCGAGGGTCTGCGCCAGCTTGCCGCTCGCCACCTTGCCGGCGGGGACGAAGACGACCGCCGGCAGCCCCGCCTGCGCCGCGTAGGCGGCGAGCGAGGCGGAGGTGTTGCCGGTCGAGGCGCAGGCGACGGCGCGGGCGCCCAGCCGTACGGCCTGGGTCATCGCCACCGTCATCCCGCGGTCCTTGAACGAGCCGGTAGGATTCTCCCCCTCGTGCTTGAACAGCACGCCCTCGCGCTCGTAGAGCCGCGTCGCCCCCTCGGGATGGGTGACGAGGGTCGCCACGTCGACGTCGAGCACCGCCTCGCGGAAGCGCCACACGCCGCTCGCGTCAGCGGGCGTGCGGGCGCACCGGCGGGCGTCCAAGGTCGCTCGCTCGAGGGCGAGCGGTCCACGCTCGACTGACAGCAGGCCGCCGCAGTCACACGTGTAGCGCACGTCGGCGATGGAGTACCGCCGCCCGCAGGCCGGGCAGTGCAGCCACTCGCTCGCCGCGCCCGTCACGGCCTTCGCATCGTTCATGCGGCGCGCCCCCCCGGGATCGTGCTCGCGCCGCGCACGTTGGCGATCGAGCAGGCAAAGCCGGTGGCTCGCATGGTGAGCGGCGGAGTATACGGCGAGGGCCATGCCGATTCGGACCGCGACCATGCGCGATACCCGCGGCGGAGCCGAGACCGTGTCCGATTCATGGACGCAACCACTCCAGAAGCGGGAGCGGCCGGCAGCCGGGACCGTCTAAATAGTTGACCAGGCGGAACGTAAGGCGCTGGTATGCTCGCTGCTTTGGAGGCCTATGATGGCAGTTGAGCCCACTGGTCTGCGGGTCCTGATCGCCGACGACGAGCCCGTCGCGCGCGGCTTCCTCGCCCACTCGCTCCGCGGCTGGGGATATGACGTCGTCGAGCACAGCGACGGCGATGCCGCCTGGCTGGCCCTCGACGGCAACGAGCCTCCGCTGCTTGCCATCCTCGATTGGATGATGCCGGGCCGCGAAGGGATCGAGATCTGCCGGCTGGTGCGCAGTCGGATGCCACCGGTGCCTACCTACGTCATCCTCCTCACCTCGAAGTCGGGCAAGCAGGACCTGGTCGCCGGTCTGGAGGCCGGGGCAGACGACTACCTGGCGAAACCTTTCGACGTCTCCGAGCTGCGCGCTCGCCTGC
>DASYUP010000705.1:0-7081 GCA_036001185.1 Thermoanaerobaculia bacterium | reverse complement strand
CGAGCTGCTGCGGCAGGCACACCCCGGCGCCCAGCAGGTGGGCCGCATCGTCGACCTCGCGGTCACCGGGCTGCAGTCGGACTACGACCTCGCCGAGCTGCTGCTCGCCGCCAACGCGGCCAGCGGCCCCGAGGCGGTGGTGGGCCCTCGGTTCGCCGCCGCTTGCGCCGCCATCGCCTCCGACTACGACCTGCGGCGGGTGCTCGTCGAGGTGGTCAAGAAAGCAACCGCCCCTTCCGCCGTCGATGCCGTCCTCGACTGCGCTCACGGCGTCGGCTCGGACTACGACCGCGCCGAGCTGCTGACAGCCGTGGCGCAGCGGTGGCCGGCGAGCCAGGCGCTCTCGGCGCGCTTCTACACCGCGGCTCGGGGGCTCAAGTCCGACTACGACCGTCGACGCAGCCTGGAAGCGGCGGCGGCCCGCCGGCCGCTGCGCGAGGGCGACGTGCGGCAGCTGCTCGCCAGCGCCGACGCCTTCCACTCCGACTACGACCTCGCCGAGCTACTGCTGTCGGTGGCACGTGCGGGTACGCTCGCCGGCGAGCTGGCGGCCGACTACGAGCGCGCCGCGGCGCAGATCCGCAGCTCCTACGACCGGCAGCGAGCGCTGGCGGCGATCGGTCGGGCCGGCGCGTAGCGACGGCGCCGCGCGGCGTGGGGCGCGCGCCAGGCGCCTCCGCCCCCGGGTGCTAGCATCGCGACGGTGGAGTTGGAGCGCGCGGCTACGGGTGAGAGCCGAGCGACCGCCGAGCGGCCGGTAGCGCCAACTTCGCCTCTCCACGGCCGCAGCCTGCCGGTCTTCGTCGCCCTCACCCTCGCCTCCTTCGCCGGCAACTACTTCGCCACCTCCCTCTTCTTCGGCCTCGACTTTCTCTTCGGCAGCATCTTCGCGCTGCTGGCTGTGGTGCTCTACGGGCCGGTGTGGGGCACCGCATCGGCGGCGGTGGCGGCGAGCTACACCTACTTTCTCTGGGGGCATCCCTGGGCGGCGGTGATCCTCGCCGCCGAGGCGTTGACGGTGGGGGTCTTGGCGCCCCGCCTGCGCCACAACCTGTTGCTCGCCGACGGTCTCTACTGGCTGTTGCTCGGCATGCCGCTGGCGGCGCTCTTCTACGGCGGCGTGATGGCGAGCGGCGCCGAGCCCACCCTGCTGGTGATGCTCAAACAGAGCGTCAACGGCATCTTCAACGCACTGGTGGCGAGCCTGCTGCTCACCCACACGCGGTTGCGCACGCTCGCCGGCGTCGACGAGCGACGGGCGGTGCCGTTGCGGCAGGTGATCTTCGAGCTGCTGGTCACCGCGGTGTTGGTACCGCTGCTGGCGCTGGTGGTGGTGGGAACGCGCCAGGACCTGCGCAAGCTCGAGGGCGATTTGCTGTCGCAGCTCGACCAGACGGCCGACAGTCTGTCGAGCCGCATCGGTAGCTGGCGCGAGCGGCACGTGCAGGCGGTGGTGCAGCTCGCCACGGTGGCGAGCGAGGCGGGAGTGGCGGCCAGCCCCGAGCTACAGCGCGACGTCGAGCTGCTACATCGCGCCTTTCCCGAGCTCGCCGTCGTCTACGTCGCCGACGCCGCCGGCCAGCTGGTGGCGGCCGATCCCCAGGTCGACGAGGCCGGGCAGCCGTTGCTGGGCCAGTCGATCGCCGGCCGTCCGTGGCTGGCGCCGGCCCGCCGCAGCGGGCGGCCGGTGCTGACCGACGTCTTCCGCAGCCGACTCGGCCGCCGCGAGCCGGCCATCGCCATCGCCGTGCCGGTGCTGCGGGGCAGCACGTTCGCCGGCGATGCCGCGGGAGCGCTCGACTTCCGCCAGCTACGCGGCCTGCTGCAGCTCTATTCGCCGAGCCCCGGTGCGCGCATCACGCTGACCGACGGACGCGGCGTCGTCATCGCCTCGACGGTACAGTCGCTGCCGCCGCTGTTCAACTACCGCCCCGAGGGCGAGCTGCGGCCCGTCGGCCACGGCCGCTACCATCGCTATCCGGACACCGCCGACCAGCCGGCCATCAGCCGCTGGCGGACCTCGCTGTACGGCCGCGACGTGCTCATCGGCACGCCGCCCTGGCACCTCTGGGTGGAGTTGCCAGTGTCGCCGCTGCAGCGCTTCCTGCAGAGCCGCTACCTGCAGGCGTTCGGCGGCATGCTGGGAGTCTGCATCCTCGCCCTGCTTCTCGCCGCAACGCTGGCGAGCTGGCTGTCGCGCTCCCTCGCCCGCCTCGCCGAGGCGACCACCGACCTACCCGAGCGGCTCACCTCGGGTGAGCTGCCGCCCTGGCCGCACAGCCGGGTGGCCGAAGTCGACTCGCTGGCGCGCAACTTCCGGCGCATGGCGGCAGCGCTCGAGGAGCGCTTCCAGGAGCTCACCAGCACCGGCAGCGCCCTGCGCGAGCGCTCGGCGCAGCTCGCCGCCGCCAACCGCGAGATGCAGTCGGAGGTCGCCGAGCGCCGCCGCGCCGAGTGGGCCCTGCGGCTGCTCGCCGAAGCGGGCAGCGCGCTCGCCGGCTCGCTCGAGCCGCAGCCGACGCTCGAGCGCGTCGTCCACGGCTGCGTGCCGGCCCTCGCCGACTGGGCCGTGGTGGTGCTCGACGAGGGTCGCCCTCCCGGCGGGCGCCTGGCGGCTGCCCACCGCGATGCCGCCGCCGAGCCGCAGCTGCGCGCGCTCGCGTCTTCCTCCCTACCGCTGCTGACCGCGCCCGAGGCGATCGACCAACCAGTGCTGCTCGGCGATCCGCTCGACTGGACGGAGATGCACGGTGATGGCCTCGCCGCGCTGCTCCGCGGCGCCGGCGGTAGCGCCGCGCTGCTGCTGCCGTTGCGGGCCCGCGGCAAGAACCTCGGCACGCTGGTGCTGGTGCGGGCCGCAATGCTGGTGGACGGTGGCGACGCCTTCGACCGCCAGACCCTCGGGCTCGCCGAGGAGCTGGCGCGCCGCGCGGCACTGGCGCTCGACAACGCCGCCCTCTACGCCGAGCTGCGGGAGGCCGATCGGCGCAAGGACGAGTTCCTCGCCATGCTGGCACACGAGCTGCGCAACCCGCTGTCGCCGGTGGCTACCTCGCTGCAGCTGCTGCGCAGCGCTGGCGATGATCCGGCAGTGGCGCAGCGCGCCCTGGCGGTGATGGAGCGCCAGGTGGGCCACATCGTGCGGCTGGTCGACGACCTGCTGGACGTGGCGCGCATCACCCGCGGCCGCATCGAGCTGCAGCTCGACGTCCTGGACCTGCGCGCGGTGGTGGCGCAAACGGTGGACAATTTGCGCGCGCGGTTCGCCGATCGCGAGCAGGAGCTGCGCCTGGAGCTGGCCACCGAGGCGGTGCCGGTACGCGCCGATCCCACCCGCCTCGACCAGGTGGTGGCCAACCTGCTCGCCAACGCCAACAAATACACGCGGCGCGGCGGCCACGTGCTGGTGCGAGTGGAGCGGCAGGATGAGACTGCCGTGATACGAGTGCGTGACGATGGCATCGGCATGCCGGCAGAGCTGCTGTCGCGAGTGTTCGAGCTGTTCATGCAGTCGGCGCAGGCGCTCGACCGCTCGCAGGGCGGCCTCGGCATCGGCCTGACGCTGGTGCGCCGGCTCGTCGAGCTGCACGGCGGGGTGGTGGTCGCTCGCAGCGACGGCGAGGATCGCGGTAGCGAGTTCGAGGTTCGCCTGCCGCTGCACACGGGAGCGGTGGTGGCAGCCGCCAGCGAGCGCTCGCGCTTCTCCCCTTCATCGATGCCTTCGCGCCGGGTGCTGGTAGTCGACGACAACGTCGAAGGGGCGGAGAGCCTCGCCGAGCTGTTGCGCATCTGGGGGCACCGCGTCCGAGTGGCGCACGACGGCCCCAGCGGCCTCGCCGCCGCCGCCGAGCAGCATCCCGAGGTGGTGCTGCTCGACATCGGTCTACCGGGGCTCGACGGCTACGAGGTGGGTCGCCGCCTGCGTGCCGATGCGGCGACCTGCGGTGCCATCCTGGTGGCGGTCACCGGCTACGGCGAGCAGGTGCACGGCGGCCGCCTGGAGGAGGTGGGCTTCGACCGCCTGCTGGTCAAGCCGGTCGATCCGCCGCAGTTGCAGCAGCTGCTGCGCGAGCCGGTGCGGGACCCTTCGCAGCCGCGCGCTTAGGGAGGCAGACGGTCACTAGAGCCGCCCGCCGCGCCCGCTCGTCCGTCGGCATGGGCAGCTGGAGCGGGACCGCCGGCAGCGTCTCCAGCTGGTCGAGGATGACGCGCGCCAGACGTGCCTGGGCGGCGATGCGACGCCGCAGCATGCCATGAGCGATGGCGGCGAAGCGCGGCGGAGTGAAGCGCCTGCCGCCAGTGACGTCTAGAGACTGGGCCCGTAGAGCACGGCGTCGAGCAGCAGGGGCATGGTGCCGCGCCAGAAGAGCCGGAAGGCCGGATCCTGGGTGAACACCACCACGCGACCGCGGCCGCGCGTCTCCGCTCCCATCAGCAGCGTGCCGGGGAGCAGCTGCTTGGCCTCCGGCCAGGCGACGCCGGCGAGCACGGGATCGTGCGCGCGCACCCGCAGCAAGTCCTGCTGCGGGTCGCCGGTGGCGTCATAGAAGGAGCTACCCCAGAAGAGCGCCGGCGGTGGCTCCGCTGCTCCGACCGTGAGCAGGTGATGGCGCAGCTCGGTGGCGACGATGGCGCCCGGGACCATCAGCTCGGTGTCCCACACCTTCTCGGCGTCGGCAGCGGCAGGAGCGCTGCCCTCGCCATCGCTCTGCTGCTGATCGCTCTCCTTGTGGCGGGCGACGACGGTGAGCTGTTTGTCGTGCAGCCAGTCGACGGCGCTGCCCTCGCCCACCAGCACGCCGCCGGCATCTACCCAGGCCTTGAGCCGGGTCACGCCGTCGTCGCCGAGGGCGCGGCCGTAGCCGCCGCCCTCCGGCAGCACCAGCACATCGAAGCGCGACAGCTCGACGTCCTCGAAGCGCTCGAGGTCGAGCACCGAGTGGGCGGCGCCGACCTCCTCATCGAGCAGGTGCCACAAGGCGCCGAAGGAGGTCGAAGCGACGCCGCGGCCCGCCAGCAGGCCAATGCGCGGCTTCTTGATCCCCACCATGCGCTCCGAGCCGAGGGGGATGCCGCGGGTGGAGAGCGAGCTCTCGGCGCCGACCAGCTGCACGCCTGCATCGACGGCCAGCGGAGCGAGCCGGGCGTCGAGGTCGCTGCGCCCCTCGCGTGGCACGAACAACGTGCCGGCGGGAAGCTCGCGGCCGCCGAGCGTCAGCGGCTCGAGCGCCAGGCGAAAGGGAACTCCCTGCCGCAGCAGAGCGGCGGCGAAGCGGTAGCCGGCGAGACCCGAAGGGGGTAGCAGGTAGCCGACCCGCCCGCTGCCGGCGAGGCCGCCCGGCGGCAGCTGCGCCGCCTCGCCGAGGCTCGCCGGCACGCCGTCCGTGGTCGTCCAGGCGTCGAGGTTGTAGGCGAGGGGCAGCGACCAGGCGGTGACGTCGTAGAACTCCGGCTCCAGGTGGGCGGTGACCCGCTCGCGCTGACGCTCGACGTAGCCAGCCGGCAGCGCCGCCTCGCGCTCGAGCAGCGCCTGGGCGAGGGCGCCGAGCGGCTGCGCGGTGGACACCCCCCAGGTGCCGGCGGGCAGCTTCAGCTTGCGGGGCTCGCCGCCAGCGAGCGGCGTCGCCTCGATCTCCTCGTCGCGGCCCAGGCGCGCGACGGCGAGGCCGTGGAGCGCCAGCAGGCGGGCGAGCGCCGCCGCCTCCTGGCCGTCGCGCCACAGAAAGATGGTCTTGCCGTTGCGCGCCTGGCTGACGCGGGCGTCGACGAAGTCGGCGAGCAGCTGGCGGCTCTGCGCCGCGCTGGTCGCCACCGTCGACAGCGAGGTGGTGAGATGGCGGGCGATGCGGTCGGCGAGGCCCCAGGTGCCGGCGGCGCTGCGCTCGACGACGCTGCCCGCGGCGCCGCCACCGGCTACCTCGTAAGTCATGCCGATGCCGCCGCGCAAGGTCGGGTAGGTGTCGCCGTAGGCGGGGTAGAAGAAGTCGTACTCCTCGCCGACGTAGTAGGTCCATCCCAGGCGGTCGAAGGCGGCGGCGTTGGCGTGCCCGAAGGCGTCGAGCCAGCGGCGCGTGGCGGCGCCGAAGACGGGATGGACCGGCTCGGCGGTGGGGGGAAAGAAGTAGGTCGACTCGGCACCCATCTCGTGGAAGTCGACGTAGACCTGGGGCTCCCACGTTCCCACCGCCGCCACCCGCGCCCGCGTCTCCTGCTGGGTGGCCCACGCCCAGTCGCGGTTGAGGTCGATGTAGTAGTGGTTGCCGCGACCGCCGGGCCAGGGCTCCTCGTGCTCGCGTGAGAAGGGGTCGGGGTTGGCGGCGCCGCCGCGCCGCTGCTGGTGCGCCGCCACGTAGCGCTCGCGGCCGTCGGGGTTGACCAGCGGGTCGATGAGCACCAGCGTGCGATCGAGGTCGATCGCGCCATCGCCCTGGCCGCCGGCCAGCAAGTAGGCGGCTGCCATCGCCGCCTCGGTCGAGGAGGACTCGTTGCCGTGCACCCCGTAGGCCAGCCACACCACGGCCGGCTGGTCGCGCAGCAGCTGGGCGCGCCCGTCCTCGGCGAGACGCTCGGGGTGATCGAGCTTCAGGCGCTCGTCGCGCAGGCTGTCGAGGGCGGCGATGTTGGCGGCGGAGGAGACGGCGACCAGCACCAGGGGTCGATGCTCGTAGG
Organism: Thermoanaerobaculia bacterium; assembly: GCA_036001185.1. GTDB lineage: Bacteria > Acidobacteriota > Thermoanaerobaculia > Multivoradales > JAIOJS01 > DASYQD01. The sequence continues at coordinate 412 of DASYUP010000705.1, read as the reverse complement.
TCTCACCGTACTTCCACATCGCCACCCGCGGCGAAGCGGCGTCGAGGGCCCCGAGGTAGGCGAGCACGTCGGCATAGCGGGTGAAGCGCTCGCCCAGCGGGTAGCCGAGGAAGGCGGCCGGCGACGGCAGCGCCGGGTCGACCGCCGGCAGCGGCAGCGTCTGGCCGCCGGCGAGCGGCGCCAGCAGCGGCGAGGCGTCGGCGGCCGACGCGGCGCCGGCGAGCGAACCCGTCAGCAAGGCGGCGAGCAGGCAAAGCGTGGCCATGCGGCGCATGGGAAAGAATCCTCCCGACCGCCGCGCTGTATAGCCCGGCGACGGCGGCGTCAGGAAGCGTTCTCCAGCGAGATGTTGAGCCGCTTCATCATCTCGTGGAGGGTGGTCGGCTTGACCTTGAGCAGCTCGGCGGCGTGC
>DASYUP010000704.1:0-8589 GCA_036001185.1 Thermoanaerobaculia bacterium | reverse complement strand
ATCACCAGCCCCGTGCGGTCCTCGGGGATGAAGCGGCTGGTGACCCAGACGGCGAAGCCGACGAGCAGGATTCCGGCGAGGGCCGTGAGCAACGCCGGGATGGGAGTGGGAAGGACGGGGAACATGATTGGGCTCCTTTCTGACCGCCTGCAGGAGCACCGACCCTGCCAGGGAGCAAGTTGCTGCAAAGAAAGGAGGAGCTCGTTGGAGTCCAGCCAACTACCGTGAACGTATTCACGATTACACGAGTATAATCACCACTCATGCCGACGCTTGTCATCGCGAGGAGCGCAGCGACGAAGCGATCTCGACGTCGAGATCGCCACAGCCGCTTCGCGGCCTCGCGATGACGGATCCTTGGGCGGCCTCGCGATGACGGATCCTCCGCGCGGCCTCGCGATGTCGAAGCTCGCCCTCCTCTGGTCTGGCCCGCCGCCGACCGCGACCCTCCGCGCGGCGCTTTTGGAACGCGGCGTCACCCTCGTTCGTCGGGGCCCCGCCCTCCGCGTGCAGGCGACCGCGGGCGCCGAGCCGCCGGCCCCGCCGCCGGGCGACGGGCCGTGGATCTGGGCCACCACCGCCGAGCCCACCCTCGCCGCCGCGAGCGCCGCGGTGTGCGCCGGCGCCGCCGACGTGGTGGCGCTCGCCGCTGCCGATGCCGCCGCGCGCCTCGCCGCGCGCGCCAGCGAGCTGGCCGCCCCCGAGCCGCCGCTCCCCGACCTTCCTGGCATGGTGACGAGGAGTCGGCAGAGTCGCGAGACGCTGCGCCAGGCCCTCAAGGTGGCGAAGACCGCCATGCCGGTGCTGCTCACCGGCGAGACCGGCACCGGCAAGGAGGAGACCGCCCGCCTCATCCACGACGCCTCCGGTCGCCGTGGCCCGTGGGTACCCATCAACTGCGCCGCCATCCCCAACGAGCTGATGGAGTCCGAGCTCTTCGGCCACGCCAAGGGCGCCTTCTCGGGCGCCGTCACCAGCTTCGACGGCAAGTTGATGGCGGCGCGCGGCGGCACCGTCTTCCTCGACGAGATCGACGACACGCCGCTCTCCACACAGGTCAAGCTGCTACGCGTGCTCGAGGACGGCGAGGTCACCCGCCTGGGCGAGACGCGACCGCAGCAGGTCGACTTCCGCATCCTCGCCGCCACCAATCGCGACCTCGGGCCGCTCATCGCCCGCGGTCAGTTCGGCCAGGACCTCTACGAGCGGCTGGCCATCGTGCGGTTGGAGCTGGCTCCGCTGCGCGAGCGGCGCGAGGACATCCCGGAGCTGGCGGAGCACTTCCTGCGCCGCTACGCCGAGCGGCAAGGGGTCGCGCCGCAGGTGACAGCGATCGATCCGCTGGTCATGGCGGCGCTGCTCGCCCACCCCTGGCCGGGGAACATCCGCGAGCTGCGCAACGTGCTCTACCAGGCCATGGTGCAGAAGGAGCGCGGCGAGGTGCTGCTGCTCTCGGATCTGCGGCGGCTGCTGCAGCCGGCGGCGAAGACCGCGGCGGCGGAGGCGGGATCGCTGCTCGACCGCGAGGCGCTCGTGGCGCAGGTGTGCGCCGGCGACTTCGACCTCCGCCGCGAGGTGGCCGCCCTCGAGCGCGCCGCCCTCGACGCCGCGCTCGCCGCCGCCGGCGGCAATGCCGCCCGCGCCGCTCGCCTGCTCGGCACCGTCGGCCGCGGCACCGCGCGCGACCCTGGCAGCACGCTGCGCGCCATGATGCGACGCCTGGGCGTCGGCTGAGAGCGAACCTCCGTCAGGGCGCGGGACGGGTGGTGCCCGCGGTCGCCGCCGCGGCGAGCTCGGCGGCGGCGCGATCGAGCTGTCCTCGCACCGCCTCCGGCGTGCCGCGATAGCGGCGGGCGAAGACGTGTTTGCCGTCGGCCACGCGCACGAGCTGGAGGAAGAGGAACTGCTCCGCCGGTCGATAGCCGCCCGAGGCGATGTAGGCGACGCCCAGCTCGCGGCCGAGCAGCGGGTGTGGCCGCAAAGTGCCGCGGAGCGCGCCGGTGGTGGCGGGCCCCACCACCGCCAGCCCTTGCTGTGCCGTCATCGCCACCACCAGCGCCTCGGTGAGTGGAACGTTGGCCGCCTCGAGCCCGCGCTCGCCGAGAGGCAGCAGCGCCACCCGCACAGGACGCACCTCGGCGGCCGATGGGCGGGCGCGCAGGGCCGCCCAGGTGGCGAGGCCAAGGCCAACGAGCACCGCCACCACCACGACCACCGACCCCCTCCCTCGCGCCCTACGGCCGCCTGCGTCCGGCCGCGCGACGACGGGCCCCTCGATCGCACCGATGAAGCGGTAGCCGCGCCGCGGCAGCGTCTCGACGAAGCGGGGCTCGGCGCCGTCGTCGCCGAGCGCCGCCCGCACCTGGCGCACGGTGTAGGCGAGAGCCTGGTCGACCTCGACGTGCTGCTCGGGCCAGAGCTCCTCCTGCAGCCGCTGGCGAGAGACCAGCTCGCCCGGCCTCTCGAGCAGCAACTCGAGCAGTCGGGCCGCCTTGGGCGCGAGACGCGAGGGCCCGAGCGGCCCTTGGAGCTCGCCGCTCGCGGCATCGAACTCGAGATCGCCGAGGCGGAACCGCCGGCCGTCCTCCACCGGCTCAAGCCTATCCCGCTGGCGGCCGTCCGGCGCGCCAGTCCACGCCGCCTCATGGTTTCCTCGTGCGCGCCTCAGCCCGCCGCCATGGTGCGGAGCCTGTCGGCGCCCTAGCGTCGCCGTCACAGACGAAAGGAGACGCCCATGGACAACACGAAAGCTCTCACCGCCACGACCCGCAGACGGTTCCTCGGCCGGGCCGGCGCTGCCGCTGGCGCCGTCGCCCTTGCCGGCGGTGGCTCCCTCGCCGGCGCCGGCCGGCCGGAGCCGACGCCGGCCTCCCCACCGTTGGCGCCACCCCCGGCGGCCGATGGACCGCTTCCCGCCTGGTTCCCGCGCCAGGATCCCGCCCTCGTCGAGGAGGTCGTCACCGTCGCCCACCGCGACCTCGCCGCGGTCGAGCGCCTCGTCAGCCGGCAACCCGAGCTCGCCAAGGCGCAGTGGGACTGGGGCTACGGCGACTGGGAGTCGCCGCTCGACGCCGCCAGCCACGTGGGCCAGCGCGAGATCGCCCTGCTCCTGCTGCGCCACGGCGCGCGGCCCACCCTCTTCTCGGCCGCCATGCTCGGGCAGCTCGAGGTGGTCGAGCAGTTCGTGCTCGCCGCGCCCGGCATCCAGGGGACGCTCGGCCCGCACGGGATTCCGCTGCTGAAACACGCCAAGGTGGGCGGCGCGCCAGCGGCGCCGGTCGTCGACTACCTGCTGGCGCTCGGGGGAGCCGACGGCCCCACGCCCGTGCAGCTCGCGGAAGCCGACACGGGGCGCTACCTCGGAAGCTACCGATTCGGCGCTGGCAATGCCGACGCCTTCGAGGTCGCCGTCGGTCGCTTCGGCATCGCCCTGGCCCGTAGCGGCGGCACCGCGCGGGGACTGGTCTTCCTCGGCGACGACACCTTCCACCCAGTGGGCGCACCCTCCGTCCGCGTCCGCTTCGACATGCAGGCCGGGGCGGCGGCGGCGCTCGCCATCTGGGCGCCCGACCTCGTCGTGCGCGCGCAGCGCCTGTCCGGCGCGCCGTCGCGCGCGCCTCACAGCGGCTCGGCGATGAAGCGGTAGCCCACCCAGGGCTCGGTGACGATGTAGTGCGGGCGCGCCGGGTCGGGCTCCAGCTTGCGACGCAGCGAGCTGACGTGGACGCGCACGGTGTCGTTGGTCGTTCCCGGCGCGCCCTTCCACACGCGGGCGATCATCTGGTCGAGGGTCACCGGCCGGCCGGCGTTGCGGGCCAGCAGCTCGAGCAACCCCAGCTCGGTGGGAGTGAGCTTGACCTCGCGCTCGCCCTGCAGCACGCGGCGGCGATCGAAGTCGAGGGTGAGGGCGTCGAAGCGCAACACGGCGGGGGCGGCCGCCGCCGCGTTGCGCCGTAGCTGCGCCCGCACCCGCGCCAGCAGCTCGGCCACCGAGAAGGGCTTGGTGACGAAGTCGTCGGCGCCGAGGTCGAGGGCGCGCACCTTGTCGGGCTCGCCGCCGCGCACCGAGAGCACGACGATGGGAGTGCTGCTGACGCCGCGCAGGGCCGAGATGAGGGAGAAGCCGTCGGTGACCGGCATCGCCAGGTCGGTGAGCACGAGATCGGGGGCGGCGGCGCGGAAGGCCTCGAACGCCGCGGCGCCGTCACCGGCGACAGCGGTGGTGTAGCCCGCGGCGCGCAGCTCGCGCGCCAGCGCCTCGCGAATACCGGGATCATCGTCGACCACCAGGACCAGCGGGGCGACGGTCACGACTCCTCCTCGCCGGCGACGATCAAGGCGGCGGGGAGGTCGAGCCGAGCGACGGCTCCCCCCTCCGGTCGGTTGACCAGGCTGAGGCTCCCGTGGCTCGCCTTCGCCAGGCCGCGCGCGATCTCCAGGCCGAGGCCGCGGCGCGCGCTGCCGTCGCCGCTCGCCGCCGCCGCGCGACCCGGCTCACCCGGGATCACCTCGGCGTCGGGCCCCGGGCCGCGATCGAGCACCTCCAGCCAGATCCTTCCCGCCTCGCCGGCGCCCCGCCGGGCCTCGAGCTCGATCGCGGTCTGTGCCGGCGCCGCGCGGTGCGCGTTCTCCACCAGGTTGACGAGGATCTCGAGGGCCAGCGACGGATCGACCTGGGCGTCCGGACAGTCGGCCTCGACGCGCACCGCCACCGGCCGGCGGTTGAACACCAGTGGCAGGTTCTCGCGCACGGCGCGGAAGAGGTCGGCAGGGGGAGTCGGTTCGGCGCGCGGCGTGAAGTGTCCCGCCTCGAGCCGCGCCATCGCCAGCAGGTTGTCGATGCGACGCCAGAGCCGCGCCGTCTCGTCGGCGATTGAGCTCGCCGTTTCCGCCAGCGGGCCGCTGCCGGCCGCCTCGCGCTGCAGCGCCTGGGTGTGCAGCGAGATGGCCGTCAGGGGCGTCGTCAGGTCGTGCGACACCGCTCGCAGCAGCGACGTCTTGAGCTCGTCGCTCTCGCGCAGCGCCTGCAGGTGGGCCTGCTGCTCGAGGAACCGTTCGCGCTCACGCGACAGCGCCTCGACCTCGCGGCGGCGCTGCTCGGCGCGCTCGGCCTGCACGCGGGCGGCGACCACCAGGCGGCTGACGGCGATCGAGGTGACGAGGAAGGTGCCGAGCGCCACCCAGTTCTCCGGTTCCTCGACGTTGAGGGTGTAGAGGGGCGGGAAGAAGAAGAAGTTGTAGCAGGCGGTCGCCTGCACCGAGGCGACCATGCTCACCAGCAGCCCGCCCCAGATCGAGGAGCCGAGCACGACGAGGAGGTAGAGGAAGCCCATGGTCGGCTGGTTGAGCTGCAAGGCGGCGCCAGCGGCAGTCACCGCGGCCACCACGACGACGGCCAGCAGCAGCCGCAGTGGCCGCCTACGACCCACCTGGGGCGAGTGTACGAGGGCTCCCCCGGGATCGCTGGCGAGGGCTGCCGACGGCTCGCCGCTCTTTAGAGATTCTTTCGCCATCGCTCGCCCTTCCTTCCGGAATCTACGCCAGCCGGATGGCAACCTGAGTCGATGCGCGGGTCGCACGCCATCGCCCACCCTGCCGAGGACGACGTCCAGGACGCCACGGAACCGCCACGACCATCGGCGGCGCCGGCTCACGGCGCCCACGCTCCGCACGCCCACCTCGACCGCCGCCGCGTCGCCGCCCTCTCTCTCACTGCCCTCGGGGTCGTCTACGGCGACATCGGCACCAGCCCGCTGTACGCACTGCGGGAGTGCTTCTACGGCGAGCACGGCGTGCGGGTCAATCCCGAGAACATCCTCGGCGTGCTGTCTCTCGTCTTCTGGGCGCTGGTCGTCGTCGTCACCGTCAAGTACCACGTCTACGTGCTGCGCGCCGACAACCATGGCGAGGGCGGCATCCTGGCGCTGCTGGCGCTGATCCCCGCGCGCCTGCGGCAGCGGGGCCGCGGCCTGATGGTGGCGATGGGCCTCTTCGGCGCTGCCCTGCTGTATGGCGACGGCATCATCACGCCGGCGATCTCGGTGCTCAGCGCCGTCGAGGGGGTGCAGGTGGCGACGCCGGTGTTGTCGCACCTGGTGGTGCCGATCACGCTCGGCATCCTCATCGGCCTCTTCCTCTTCCAGAAGAAGGGCACCGGCGGGGTCGGCGCCATCTTCGGTCCCATCATGCTGGTCTGGTTCGCCACTCTGGTGGTGCTCGGCGTGCGCTGGATCGTGCGCGCGCCGCACGTGCTGGTGGCCCTCAACCCGGTCCACGCCATCACCTTCTTCGCCCACAACGGCCCGGCCTCCGTGCTCGTGCTGGGAGCGGTCTTCCTCGTCTGTACCGGCGGCGAGGCGCTGTACGCCGACATGGGGCACTTCGGCGAGCTGCCGATCCAGATCGACTGGTTCGGGCTCGTCGGCGTGTCGCTGATGACCAACTATCTCGGTCAGGGGGCGCTGCTGCTGCTCCACCCGGAGGCGGCGCAGAACCCCTTCTACCTGATGGCGCCCGCCGGGGTGCGCATCCCCCTCGTCCTGCTCGCCACCGTCGCCACGGTGATCGCCTCGCAGGCGATCATCTCCGGCGCCTTCTCGCTCACCCGCCAGGCCATCCAGCTCGGCTATCTGCCGCGCATGAAGATCATCCACACCTCGGCACGCGAGATGGGGCAGATCTACCTGCCGACCATCAACTGGCTGCTGATGGTCTCCACTGCCGGCCTGGTCATCGCCTTCGAGGAGTCGGCGCGCCTCGCCGCCGCCTACGGCGTGGCGGTGAGCCTCACCATGCTCATCACCACTCTGCTCGCCTACCAGGTGGCGCACCACGTCTGGGGCTGGCGTCGCTGGGTGGCGCTGTTGGTGACCGGCGCCTTCCTCGTCCCCGACCTCGCCTTCCTGGTCGCCAACATGGCGAAGATCCTCGACGGCGGCTGGTTCCCACTGCTCGTCGGAGGCCTGGTCTTCCTCGTGATGACCATCTGGCGCAACGGCCGCGTCCGCCTCGGGGATCGGCTGCGCGGCGAGGGCGTCCCGTTCGAGGCCTTCGTGGCGATGGCCGCCGGCATTCCGCGGGTGCCGGGAATGGCGGTGTTCATGGCCCGCGATTCGGTGGGCACCCCGGCGGCGCTGCTGCACAACCTCAAGCACAACCAGGTGCTGCACGAGAAGGTGGTGCTGCTCACCGTGCGCTCGGAGGACGTGCCCTACGTCGCCGAGAGCGAGCGGGTCACCGCCGAGGACCTCGGCGAGGGCTTCTACCGCGTGGTGGCGCGCTCGGGCTTCATGGAGTCGCCGCAGATCGAGGAGATCCTCGCCGCGCCAGCAGTGCGGGCGCTCGACCTCGACACGCGTAAGGCCTCGTTCTTCCTCAGCCGCGTCACGCTGCTGCCCAGCAAGCCGCTGGGCCCGCCGTCGCGCGAGCGGGTCTTCATCAACCTGTACAAGAACTCGCTGCGGCCGGTCTTCTACTTCGGCCTGCCCCCCAACCGCGTGGTCGAGCTGGGGCGGCAGGTCCGCCTGTGACGCGGCCTAGACGCGCCGCGTCCTGGTGATGGCGTCGACGACGCAGCGCGGGGCGAGGGCGATCAGCTCGGCGACGATCTCTTCGGGCACGCGATCGCCGGCCGCCAGCCCATGAAGCCGCCGCTTGAACGCGGGCCGCAGGCCTGAAAGCGCCATCGGTGATGGCTGGGCGGCACCAGGGGGCAGGATCGACACGTAGAGGTCGTCCGCGCGCACGGCGCAGTCGAGCGTCCACACCGCTGCCCCCGGCGCCTCGGCGCGTAGCAACGCCGACAGCAGCGCAGCGGGGACCTTCGAGCCGCTCGCCAGGCCGCGCAGCTCCGCTCGGGTCGCCGGCGACAGCCGGTCGACGGCGAACGAGCGCACCTCGCCGCTGGGCGACCGCAGGTGGAGGTAGCCCTCGGCTTCCTCCACCTCGGCGGTGACCCGCCGAGGGCGGACCAGCGTCCACTGGGTGATCAGGCTGCCCATGGCCCCGCTATGTTGCTGTAAGACTGGAGCTTACGAGGATGACCATCAAGCCTCTGCGGAGCATGGGCTGTGCCAGGCCCGCCGCGGCGAGCCGGCTTGGCGGCACCCCGGTGGCCGGTTCGCCGGGGGACGTTGCCGTTCGGTCCAACACCGTGGTGGAACAAGGCAGGTCGGTGGCTGCGTCGGGTGAGCTCTTGGCTGGATCCCCGGCCCCCCGCAAGTCGTTGCAAACCTTCGTGCTTGCCCCGCCGCGAAGACAGAGCAGCCAGGTCGCGGCTGGCACCGACTTCGCGGCGGAGCACTCCTCAAGGTGGCCGGAGCGGCCCCGCGAGCCGGTCGCCAACCGGGCCCCGCTCAGACGCCGCGCGCGGCCGCTCGTTGAAGAAAGGACGACGCAGATGTTCCTGGCAGCCCAGAAACGGCGGTGCTTTCTTGCAACCAACGACCGGTGGGCGACGAGCTCGAACAAGAGAGGCCTCGAGCGCCCCCCGTTCGCTCTCGGGCGCGCCCCTAGAATCGCGCCAGGGCGGTGAGCCTTACCGTGCGCGCCGGCAGCCGATAGAACTGCGCGTCGCCCAGCTCGCTCTCG
>DASYUP010000703.1:0-4995 GCA_036001185.1 Thermoanaerobaculia bacterium | reverse complement strand
CGGGCGGCCGTCGAGGAATCCCCGTCGGGGTCCCTCGCGAGCGTGATGGGGACCGAGTAGACGCCCAGCGGCATGTCGCCGGCCACTCTGAGGCTCAGCGCCTGCCGTGCGAGGCCACCGGCGCCGACCGCCATCGAGCCGCTGGCGGGCGAGACGCTCACGCCCGCCGGCGGTTTCGCCGACCAGCGCAGCCGCACGCTCCCGCCCGCCGACTGCGCCAGCAGCACGGCCTTCCGCGATCCGCCGGGCTCGAGCGGCGCCAGACCGGGGTCGACGGCGGCAACGTACGGTCGCTGTCCGGACGCGAAGGAGGGTGGAGCGTCGGCTGGGCTGCGTCCGAAGGAGGGATCGGGCGTCGGGCCCAGCACATAGTCGAGCGTGCCCCCGGCGAGAGCGAACGACTCCGGCAGCCAGGCGTGCTGCGACGGCCGGCCGTCGACCTTCAGCGAGCGCACGTAGTGGTTGGCGTCCGACGCGCCGGGCGCGCTGATGGTGAGGGTGGCGCCCGACGCGCGCCGGACCTCGATGTGCTCGAAGAGCGGGCTGTTCAGCACCAGCTCCGCTCGCCCGGGAATCGCCGGGTACATGCCGAGCGACGCCCACACGTACCAGGCGGACATGGCGCCGAGGTCGTCGTTGCCGACCAGGCCGTCGGCCGTTGGCTTGAAGAGCAGGCGCTGAGCCCGGCGCACGACGTCCTGGGTCTTCGCCGGCTCCCCCGCCCACACGTACAGCCACGGCGACAGCATTGACGGCTCGTTGCCCAGATACGCGTGCGGCCGGTCGGAGCCGGCATTGAGCTCGGCAAAGAACTCGTCGAGACGCGCGGCCGCCCTCGCGCGGCCACCCATCATGGCGAAGAGGCCCAGCGGGTTGTGGGGCACCATCCAGTGGTACTGCGCACCGTTGCCCTCGACGAACCAGCTCGGGTCGCCGGGATCGTAAGGAGCGAGGAACGAGCCGTCGCCGAAGCGCGGCGCGAGCCAGCCGTTGGCCGGGTCGTAGAGCCTCTGCCAGCTCTGCGCCCGGCGCAGGAAGGCCTCCGCCGTCGCCTGCTCCCCCAGACGGGCGGCGAGCTGGGCAATGCCGAAGTCGGCGACGTTGTACTCCAGCGTCGTCGAAACGTCGCCCGGCACGTAGCCGAGCCGCAGATAGTCCGCATTGCCGGGGCGCTCGTCGTAGCCGCTGCGCGCGTCCGCGCCGACCCGGTCAGCGCCGCGGACCATGGCGGCGAGCGCGCCACGCGCGTCGAAGTCGCGCGCCCCGAAGGCGTAGAGGCTGGCGACGATCGAGTGATAGGGGTCGCCGTTCATCACCCCGGTGATCGAGTTCTGGTGCGACCAGCGGTCCCAGACGTCGCCGATCGCGTGGGCGTCCTCGTACATCGACTGCGCGATGTCGCTGCCGACGTCGGGCGCCAGCAGAGCGATGAGCTGCATCTCGCCGCGATAGACGTCCCAGCCCGAGAAGGTGGCGTAGTGGTGGTGGCCGCGCACGACCGAGTGGCGCTGCGCATCGAAGCCCACGTAGCTGCCGTCCACGTCATCGAAGACGTAGGGCTGGAGGAGCGCGTGGTAGAGGGCCGTGTAGAAGGTGCGGCGGTCCGCCGGCGCACCTCCGGTGACGCGGATCTGCCCCAGACGCCCGTTCCACGCGGCGCGCGCCTCGTCGCGCACCTGCTCGAAGCTCTTGGCGGCGACCTCCGCCCGCAGGTTGGCGGCAGCGCCCGCGACGGTCACATAGGAGATGGCGACGCGGACGACGACGGGTTGCGTGCCGTCGAGCTGGACGTAGACCCCCGTCGCCGGCCCCTGGACGGTGAGCGAGGTTCCCTCGCCAGCCGCGAGTGAATCTCCATTCCAGCTCCCGAAGCGCGTGAAGGGCCGATCGAAGGTGGCCTGGAAGTAGACCGTGTAGCGGCTCCCGGTGCCGCAGAAGCCGCCAGTGCGCACCCAGCCCGAGACGCTGCTCCCCTCGACCCGCGCCCAGCCGTCGTCGGCGCCGCCCACCGAGCCGGTGACGTCGAACAGCAGCGTCGCCGGCGCGCCTAGGGGAAACGTGAACCTGCCGATGCCCGAGCGCTGGGCGACGGCAAGCTCCACTGCCACGCCGCTGTCGAGGGTGACGGCGTAGGAGCCGGGCGTGGCGGTCTCCCGCTGGTGCGAGAACGGCATCGCGTAGGCCTCGGGGTGCGTCGCCGGCGAGACCAGCGGCTCGCCGGCGACGGGGACGAGGGGAAAGTCCTGGGCGCCCGCGCACCCGGGGCCTGAGATGTGCGTCAGGCTGAAGCCGCGCAGCGCGGTGTCCTCGTACTTGTAGCCGCCGCCGCTGCGCCGCACGGTGTCGGGGCTCCACTGAATGGTGCCGAAAGGGAGCGCGGCGCCGGGAAAGTCGTTGCCGGCGCCGCCGCCGTGACCGAAGTCGCTGCCGCCGTCCTGGGTGCCGACGAAGGGATTGACCTCGGCGGCCAGGTCCGCTGGCGGCGCCGCGCCGGCCAGGGAATGGGGCATTCCCACGAGCAGCGCGGCTAGCGCCAGCGGACCCAGGCTCGACGGGCGACGGCTCATCCCCTGTCCCGCCTCCGGGCTACTCGAAGCTCAGCCGCGTGCTGAGGCGGAAGATGCGCGGCGCCACGGTGTTGCGCACCCGACCGATCGACGGCGAGTCGATGCGCACCTCGCGATCGAGGACGTAGCGCTGGTTGAACACGTTGAAGCAGTCGACGCCGACGATGAGACCGAAGCGCGAGAGGTGGAGCTCCCGCTGCACGCTGAGGTCGAGCAGGTGGACGTTGCCGTAGCGGGCGTCGTCGGGCCGACGGGTGGTGGGAATGGGGTGCGAGACGGTCGTCTGGCGCAGCCCTTCGCGGCCGAAGCTGTGATCCTGGAAGGGCGCCTTCGGCCATCCCTGCCGCCCGTAGAGGCTGGCGGCGACGTCGAAGCCCCACCAGCGCTGCGGCGCCACCTGGTAGAGCCCGTTGACGTTGTAGCTCCACCGCGAGCTCATGTAGACGGCCTGCTTGGCGCCGCCGCCGCCGTCGGATGTCGGCAGCACCTGGTCGCCGTCGACGGTTCCGCCGCCGCGGCTCTCCGTGCGGTTGGCGAAGGTGTCGGCAGGGATGTCATTGCGCCAGTCGGAGAGCGTGAAGTTGCCGCGCATCATCCAGCGGTGCGCCAGCCGCTTGGTGGCGACCAGGGTCACCCCCTTGTAGGTGGTGCCGGCCTTGCCGTTGAACATGTCGGTGCCGCCGTTGGTGCCGACGTTGTCGCGCAGCTTGTAGACGGTCCACTGCAGGCCGTTGATAGTGGTGAAGGGGATCGCCACGTAGTCGGCCTGCGTCGCCCGCCGCCCTTCGCCCGCCGCGGGGATGAAGCCGTCGCCGACGAGCAGCTCGGTCTGGATGGGGTCGCGGGACTTGCGGTAGGTGAGGTCGACGGCCAGCGTGAACTCGGGCAGCAGGCCGTGCTCGAGCGAGAGGATGACCTCGTCGGTGGTCGGCGCCTTGAGGTGGCGGTCGACGCGGTTGTTGCTGACGCCGGGCGTGTAGGGACCCGGCAGGCCTCCCGGGTAGGGGGCGATGATCTGGCTCGCCTCGACCGCCTGGTAGTGCGTGCTGGTGGTGTTGTTGTTGATGTAGAAGTAGGCGTAGGTCCCGCTGCCGGCGGACGCCAGCTGGGTGATCTGGCTGCCGCCCAGAGCGTCCGCGTAGCGGGAGTAGCTCGCCCGCAGCAGGGTGCGGCGATCCTTGTCGAGCGCGTAGGTGACGCCGAGGCGCGGCGTCACGTTCTTCCACTCGAAGGGCGCGTCGTAGCCGACCGTGCTGATGGAGGGCAGGTAGTTGGGCACGTAGCGGTTGGCGGGAATGGCGACGGCGTCGACCGAGCCGCTCTGGCGATCGTAGTGCAGGCCGACGTTGGCAGTCAGCCTGCCCGTCGACAGCGTGTCCTGGGCATAGAGTGTCTTGTAGCTGGCCGAGTAGGCGAACGCGGAATCGCGCGTCGCCTGCAGGAGCATGTGGCACGGCGGGTCGAGCCCGTAGTTGGCGCAGTCGCTGATGAGCAGGCCACCGCCGCCGAAGCCACCACGCGAGTCGACCTCGGCGTGGCGGTAGCCGGCGCCGAACTTCAGCTCGTGGCTGAGGCTGCCGGTGGTGAAGAAGCTCGAGGCGTCGAGCCGCTCCTGCTTCTGCGGGCGCAGCGTGTGGTAGAAGGTGCTGCCGTAGAACTGCACCAGGTTGTCGTCGAGGAAGAAGACGTTATCGCCCCCTTCGGGGATGAGGGCGAAGCCGCCATTGGTCTCGTTGTAGAGGCCGGTCAGGTAGAAGCTGGGCCCGAAGATCTGGGTGTCCTCGACCTTCCAGAACGTCGGGTGCTTGCCGAAGTTGCTCTGGTCGTCGAGCGAGGCCTGGTCGCCGGCGCCGAAGAAGGTCTGGCGCCCCTTGCGGATCTTGTTGCTGAAGAAATAAGTGCCGGCGAGCGAGTTGGCCTGGTAGACCTGGGCGTTCACCTTGCCGTTGCGGTTGGCGAGCGTCGTCTTGTTGGTGAGGTAGATGGGCTCGGGGTCGTTGGTCGAGGTCGACGTCAGCTTGTTGATCTGCTCGCGGCTCGCCGCCCCCCAGATCCAGACGTGATCCTGCCACAGCGGGCCGCCGAGCTCGGCGCCGCGATCGTTGATGCTGTCGATCTTGTTGCCCTTGAAGGCGTGCTGGGCGGGACCGAGGTCGCCCTTGTCGGCGGCCGGGTTCGCCTGCCAGTCGTCGCGGTCGTAGACGAGCTTGGCGGTGCCACGCCAGGAGTTGGTGCCGCGCTTGGTGACCAGGTTGAGGACGATGCCCGGCGTCGTCGTCTGCGCGTCGCTGCCGCCGGTCGCGAAGTTCATCTCCTGGAAGGCATCGAAGTCGTAGTAGGCGGGTGACGAGCCCATGGCGGCGAAGTCGGTGATCGTGACGCCGTCGATCTGCCAGGTGGACTGCCCGCTCGTCGAGCCCGGCCCGCG
>DASYUP010000702.1:0-10732 GCA_036001185.1 Thermoanaerobaculia bacterium | reverse complement strand
GCTCGGCGCCACGGCGGCGGGAGCGGGAGCGGCGGCCGTCGGAGCGGGCACCTCGCCGAGACCGGTGCCGGTGCCGGGGACCTCCTCATCCTCGACCACCGAGCTGAGGCCCTTGAACCCTTCGGCCTCGGGCGGCACCTTGAGGGCGATGTAGGAGCGTTCCTCGAGCTCGCGCAGGTACTTCTTGAACTCGGCGGCCATGCGGCTCTGCTCGATCTTGCCCGCCACCTGCTCCTTCACGTCGTCGAACGGCCGCAGCGCGGCGGCGCGCCGCTCCGTCAGCTTGACCACGTGCAGGCCGCCCTTGCCGCGCACCGGGGCGGTGACGCCGCCCGGCGGCAGATCCCAGGCCGCCTTTTCGAGGTCGGGGTCGAGGTCACCGGCCTGCACCCAGCCGAGGTCGACGACCGGCGTGGTGCTGCCGGCGGCGGCGCCGCGCTTGGCCACCTCCGTCATGTCGGCGCCGCCGCTGAGCTGGTCGTGGATCTGCCGCGCGGTGTCCGCCACCTGCTCCGGGGTGTGGTCCTCCTCGAGCACCACCACGTCCTGCAGCCGCACGGCGGCCGCCTGGGTGAACTCGGTGGGGTGCTCGCGGTAGTAGCGCCGCAGCTCGTCGTCGTCGACCCTGAGGCGTGGCTGCACCTCACGACCCATCACCTCTTGCACCGCCAGGCTCCGCCGCAACTGGCCGCGCAGCATGTCGTCGGTGAGCCCGGCGGCGGCGAGCGCCTGCTTGTACTCGTCGTCGGTCTTGAGGCTCATGCGCTCGCGCGCCTGTGCCACCGCCTTGTCGACCTCGGGCTCGGTGATCCGCACCCCCAGCTGGTCGGCGCGCGAGAGCAGCAACAGCTCCTGGTAGATGTCGGCGAGCACCACCTGGCCCGAGCCCGTCATCATCTCCTGGCGCTGGCGGTCGCCCATGTTGGGCTCGTTGAGGATCGCCTGCTTGCGGTCGCCGAGGCGCCGCTGGAAGTCGACCATGGTGGCGATGCGGTCGTTGACCCGCAGCACCACGCGGTCGATGAGCAGGGTCTGTGCGGCGGTGGTGGAGGCCAAGAGGGCGGCGAGCGGCAAGGCGGCGAGCAGGCGTTTCATCGGTTCTCTCTCTGATCGGCGCGCGGATGCTCGCCGTGGTAGTCGAAGGGCAGGTTCTGCGCGTACACGACGACATTGTAGCGGTCGACGGCCTCGTCCAGCCGGCGCGCCAGCAGGGCGTCACCGCGCTGGCGGCGCAGCCGCTCGGTGATCTCCGCGGCGACCTCGTCGACCGGCCGCAGGCGGGCGGCCAGGCGCTGGTCGAGGCGGAAGAGGTGCCAGCCGTCGCTGGCCTGGACGGGATCGCCCACCTCGCCCGGGGCGAGGCGTGCCACCTGCTGCGCAAAGGGGGCCGGCAGGTCCTCGAGCTCGATCTCGCCCTGGTCGCCGCCCACCGGCGCGCTGGGGTCGAGCGACAGCTCGCGCGCCACCGCGGCGAAGTCCTCGCCGGCATCGAGGCGGCCCTTGGCGCGCGTCGCCTCGCCGCCGGTGGACACCAGGATGTGATGCAGCCGCACGCGCTCGCCGAGTTGGAACTCGCCGGGGTGCTCGCGGTAGTAGGCCTGCACCTCGTCGGGCGCCACCGGGGCGTCGGCGTCGGCGAGCAGCGCGTCGACCGCCTGCCGCTGGGTGCCGGACGGCGACAGCCGCTTCTCCTCCACTGCCAGGCGGGTGAGCAGCTCGGCGTCGAGGAACTGGTCGAACAGCCGCGACAGCACCCGGCTGTCGAGGGCGCCGGCGCCCTCGCCGACCTGCCGGCGCAGATACTCCTCGAAGCGGGCGTAGGGCATCGGCTGCCCGGCAATGCGCGCCGCCACGTCGGCCGAAACGGGCGCCTCGCGGTGGCAGGCGGCGAGGAGGAGCAGTGCCACCAGCGTTAGGAGTGGAACACGGAGGCCTCTCCCGTCATCGCGAGGAGCGCAGCGACGAAGCGATCTCGACGTCGAGATCGCCACGGCCGCTACGCGGGCTCGCGATGACGGTCGGATGTGGGGGCGCGGCTTGTCCCCGCCCGGGTTCCCCACGGGTACCGCGACCGCCTTCACGACGCCAGTCGCTCCAAGGTCCCGCGCGCCACGTCCAGCAGCTCGCCCCCGCGCGGCCTCAAGGTGAGCACCCCGTTGGGCGAGAAGGTGGCGTCGGGGCGCGTCGACACCAGCTCGACCAGCCGGTCGGGGTCGATCTTGGCGTCGCGGCGCAGGCGGATGATCAGCTCCCCCTTCTGCCACGACAGCGACTGCACCCGCAGCCGCTCCGCGAGCCGCTTGAGCCGCGCCACGTCGAGCAGCTGGTAGACCGCCTGCGGCGGCGGCCCGAAGCGCTCGCGCAGCTCGGCGAGCATCGCCTCCGGCTCGACGTCGGCGGCGGCGATCTTGCGGTAGACCTCCATGCGCAGGTTGGCGTTGTCGATGTAGTCGGTGGGGATGGCCATCGGCACCGGCAGGTCGAGAGTGGCCGAGGGTGCCTCCTCCACCACCTCGCCGCGCAGCTCGCGCATGGTGTCCTCGAGCAGCTTCATGTAGGTCTCGATGCCCACCGAGGCGATGTGGCCGCTCTGCTCGGCGCCCAGTAGGCTGCCGGCGCCGCGGATCTCGAGGTCGCGGGCGGCGATGCGGAAGCCGGCGCCGAGCTCGGAGAAGTCGCGCAAGGCGTCGAGGCGCTTGCGGGCGTCGGCCGGCAGCACGCGGTCGGCGGGCACCAGCAGGTAGCAGTACCCCAGCGTGTTGCTGCGGCCGACGCGGCCGCGCAGCTGGTAGAGCTGCGCCAGGCCGAAGCGCTCGGCGCGGTGCACCAGCATGGTGTTGACGCGCGGGATGTGGATGCCGTTCTCGATGATGGTGGAGGCGAGCAGCAGGTCGTAGTCGCCGGCGGTGAAGGCGTGCATGCGCCGCGACAGCTCCCGTTCGTCCATCTGGCCATGGCCGACGGTGACACGCAGCCCGGGCACCAGCTCGCGCAGGTACCCCGCCATGTTGTCGATGTCCGCCACCTTGTTGTAGACGTAGTAGATCTGGCCGCCGCGCTCGCGCTCGTATTCGATGGCCTCGCGGATGAGCTCGCCGGTGAAGGGCAGGATGGCGGTCTCCACTGCCATGCGGTCACGCGGCGGCGTCTCGATCACCGACAGGTCGCGCACGCCGGCGAGCGAGAGCTGCAGCGTGCGCGGCACCGGGGTGGCCGACATGGCGAGCACGTGCAGCGTCTTCTTGAGGTCGCGCAGCCGCTCCTTGTGCGCCACGCCGAAGCGCTGCTCCTCGTCGATGATGAGCAGCGCCAGTCGCGGCAGCGAGACGTCCTTCGACAGCAGGCGGTGGGTGCCGATGAGGATGTCGACCTTGCCCGCCTTGGCGCGGTCGCGGATGTCGCGGATCTCGGCCGGCGTGCGGAAGCGCGAGATCATCTCGATGGTGATCGGCAGCCCCTCGAAGCGCTTCTTGAAGGTCTCCAGGTGCTGGTCGGCGAGGATGGTGGTGGGTGCCAGCACCGCCACCTGGTGGCCGTTGTCGACGGCGCGGAAGGCGGCGCGCATCGCCACCTCGGTCTTGCCGAAGCCGACGTCGCCGCACAACAGGCGGTCCATCGGCTGCTCGCGCTCGAGGTCGCCGAAGATGGCGGCGATCGCCTCCAGCTGGTCCTCGGTCTCGTCGTAGGCGAAGGCGGCGGTGAACTGTTGCTCGAGGTCGGAGCCGCGGGACATCGCCGGCGCCCTGGCCATCTGGCGCTCGGCGTAGAGCTGCAACAGGTTGATGGCCAGCTGCTTGACGCTCTTGCGCACCTTGTCCTTGGTCTTGTTCCAGGAGGCGCCGCCGAGCTGGTCGAGGCGCGGGGCCACCCCCTCGATGCCGCCGTACTTCTGCACCTGGTCGATGCGCGACAGCGGCAGCAGCAGGGTCTTACCCGCCGAGTAGGCGAGCTCCATCACCTCGACGGCGCCGGCGCTGCTGGGGGCGGCGTCGCGCAGCGAGGCGGGCAGCGGCGTGGCGCCGGCGCCGTCCCCCTCGACAGTGCGCAGGCCGAGGAACTGGCCGATGCCGTGGTCGACGTGCACCACGTAGTCGCCGATCTTGAGATCGCGCAGGCCAGAGACGAAGGGCCCGAAGCGGGGACCGCGGCGTTGCGGTCGGGTGGCAGTGGGGCGGCGCGGCCAGAGCTGCGGCTCGCCGAACACCACCACCCCGGCGGCGGGCAGCCGGAAGCCGCGGGTGAGCTCGCCGTCGACCAGCTCGACGCCCTGCACCTCGCGGCCGGCGAGCAGCTCGGCGAGATTGGCGTGGTGCTCCTGGTCGGCCACCAGCAGGAAGCGCTCGCCGCGGGCGCGGGCGGCCTCCACCTCGCGCGGCAGCCGCGGCAACTGGCCGTGCAGCACGTCGGTCAGCGTGCCGCCGAAGTCGATCGGAGTGACGGGCGCCGAGGCCGCACCCGCCGGGCCGCCGCCCGCCCCGGCGCCGATGTGGATCGCCGCCCCAGCGACGTAGGCAGCCACCTCCGCGGCCGGGATCAGCAGCTCGCCGGGCGGCGCCGTCAGCTCGCCGTGGGCGCGGCGCACCTCGAAGTCCTCGTCGAGCCGGCGGGCGAGCAGGGCGATCTCCTCGTCCAGCGTCGGCGGATCGACGGCCAACGCGAGGGCCCGCGGTTGCAGCTCCGGCAGCCAGGTGGTGGCGGGCGCGGCGAGCGGCAGCAAGACTTCCCAACCGGCGAAGGGCACGCCCTGCGCCAGGCCGTGGAGGCGCTCCTGAGCCTCCATCGGCAGCCGCGCTCCGCTTCCCGGCGAGGCGGGCACGCGCTGGGCCAGCGCCGTCGCCAGGCGCGCTCGCGCGTGCGCGCCGGCGTCGAAGAGGGTGAGCGGCAGCAGCCGCGCGCCGGCGAGCGATTCCCCCGAGCGCTGGCTCAACGGATCGAAGGCGCGGATGCTCTCCAGCGTGTCGCCGAAGAGGTCGAGCCGCAGCGGTTGCGGCTCGCCGGGAGGCCAGACGTCGAGAACGCCCCCGCGCACCGCCGCCTCGCCCGCCTGCGAGACGAGGTCGACGCGCTGGTAGCCGGTCTCCAGCAGGTGCTCGACCAGCAGCTCGCGGGGCCAGTCCTCACCCGGCGCCAGCGCCAGCGTGCGGCGCGCCAGCTCGGCCGCCGGCGGCAGCCGCTGGAAGAGCGCCCGCGGCGTGGCGATGAGAGCGCGCACCGGCTCGCCATGGAGGAGGCGGTCGAGGGCCAGCACCTCCTGTGTGCGTACCGGCAGCGAGGCGCTGCCCTCCTGGTAGGGAGTGAGCGGCGGTGCCGGGAAGTAGAGCGCCCGCTCCTCGCCGGCCACCAGCCGCACGGCCTCCAGCCAGGCCAGGGCATCGGCCTCGTGGGGGACCACCACCAGCAGCGGGCGCTCGAGATCGGCGGCCAGCAGCTCGCCCACCCACGCGGCCGCCGGCAAAGGAAGGCGCGCGACCGGCAGGCGCGCCACCGCCCCCAGCTCGTCCCGGAGCCGGCGATAAGGCACACTGCTACGCAGCGTGCGGGCGAGCTCTGCCCAGACGCCGGACATGAACCGTTGAGTGTAACCTGGGAGCGCTCAAGGAGATTCCGTGAATCCCGTGGTGCCGGCGTTGCTCGGTCTGACGGTGATCCTGGTGGTCGCCAAGCTGGGAGGCTGGGCGGCGGAGCGGCTGCGCCAGCCGGCGGTGCTGGGCGAGCTGCTCGCCGGGGTCGCCCTCGGCAACCTCGGGCTCGCCGGCTTTCACCGCCTGGAGTTCCTCGCCAGCGACGGCGGCATCCGCATCCTCGCCGAGCTCGGCGTGATCCTGCTGCTCTTCGCCGTCGGCCTCGAGTCCAACGTCCACGAGATGCTGTCGGTCGGCTGGTCGAGCCTGCTCGTCGCCTGCCTCGGGGTCGTCGCCCCCTTCCTCCTTGGCTGGGGCGCCTCGGCCTGGCTGCTGCCGGCGCAGGACCCGCTGGTGCACGTCTTCGTCGGCGCCACCTTGTGCGCCACCAGCGTGGGCATCACCGCGCGGGTGCTCGCCGACCTCGGCAAGCTGCAGGCGCGGGAGAGCAAGATCATCCTCGGCGCGGCGGTGATCGACGACGTGCTGGGGCTGGTCATTCTGGCGGTGGTCACCGGCAGCATCCAGGCCGCCAATCGCGGCACCGGCCTCGACGCCGGCAGCGTGCTGTGGATCGTCGCCAAGGCGGCGCTCTTCCTCTTCGGCGCGCTGTGGCTCGGCGGCTGGGTGTCGAGGCGCCTCTTCCGCCTCGCCTCGCGGCTGCAGATCCGCGGCATGCTGCTGCCGGGCAGCCTCGCCTTCTGCTTCCTGCTCGCCTGGCTCGCCAGCACCATCGAGCTCGCCACCATCGTCGGCGCCTTCGCCGCCGGGCTCATCCTCGAGGAGGTGCACTACCAGGACCTCCTCGACCGCGGCGAGCACGCGCTCGAGGAGCTGCTGCGGCCGCTCACCGCCGTGCTGGTGCCGGTGTTCTTCGTCCGCATGGGCGTCGAGGTCGATCTCGCGACGCTCGCCGACGTCACCGTGCTCGGTCTCGCGGCGCTGCTCGTCGTCGCCGCCGTCGTCGGCAAGCTCGCCTGCGCGGCCGGTGTGCTCGAGCGCGGCCTCGACCGCCTGTCGGTGGCAATCGGCATGCTGCCCCGCGGCGAGGTGGGGCTCATCTTCGCCAGCCTCGGTGCGCAGCTGTTGCTGCACGGCGAGCGGGTGATCTCCCCGGCCGTCTACTCGGCGGTGGTGATCATGGTGATCGTCACCACCCTGGTGACGCCGCCGCTGCTCACGCTCACTCTGCGACGCGGGGAACGCCGGCGACCTCCCGGCGTCGCGGCCGCGCCGCCGGTGGCGTCCTAGCTGCTGCTGCGGGAGAGAGAGCGCTCGCTCGCCGTCGAGCGCAGCCACCACGCGTCATCGCGAGCGAAGCGAAGCGATCTCGACGGTGGGCCGTCGAGATTGCTTCGTCGCTGCGCTCCTCGCAATGACGCGGTCGGGCGAGTAGCTAGCGCGGTGACGGCGGCAGCGGACGTGCCGCCGGTGGTCTCGGCGCCGGCGGGTCCGGGAAGAGCACCACCAGGTCGTCGGGCTTGACCAGCCCGAGCTCCTGGCGAGCCAGCCGCTCGAGGGTGAGCGGGTCCTTGTCGAGGCGGCGGTTGCGCTCCGCGAGCTCGCGCACCGTCGCCGTGGTGCGGGCGATGGCGGCGGCGAGCTCGCGCTCCTGCGCCCGCTGCGCCGCCAGATCGTGCCACGACTGCACCGCCGCGGCCCCCACCGCCACCACCACCGCCAGCACCGCCAGGGCGAGCAGCACCGGCGAGCGCTCCCGGCTGGGAGGCGCCGCCGCCGCCGAGGTCGCCCCGGTGGCGTGTATCACCGCGGATCGCTCATTGGCGGAAGCGCGGGAAGGCGGCGCGGCCGAGGTAGCCGGCAACGCCCTCCATCTCCTCCTCGATGCGCAGCAGCCGGTTGTATTTGGCGACGCGGTCGCTGCGGCAGGGAGCGCCGGTCTTGATCTGGCCGGCGCGCGTCGCCACCGCCAGGTCGGCGATGGTGGTGTCTTCGGTCTCCCCCGAGCGATGCGACATGATGTTGGCGTAGGCGCTGGTCTTCGCCAGCTCCACCGCCTCGAGCGTCTCGGTGAGCGTGCCGATCTGGTTCACCTTCACCAGCAGCGCGTTGGCGAGGCCGTCGGCGATCCCCTGGGCCAGGATCTGCGGGTTGGTGACGAAGAGATCGTCGCCGACGAGCTGCACGCGCGAGCCCAGCTGGGTGGTGAGCTGCTTCCAACCCTCGCGGTCGTTCTCGGCGAGGCCGTCCTCGATCGATACCAGCGGGTAGGCGTCGAGCCAGCGACCGTAGAGGGCGATGAGGTCGGCAGGGGTGAGGCCGCTCTTGCCCTCGCCGGCGAGCGCGTAGCGCACGGCCTTGCCTTTCTCCTTGTCCTTGTCCTTGCCCTTGCCGGCGCCCTTCCCCTTGCCCTTGTCCTTGCTCTTGGCGGTCCCCTTCTCCACCAGCTCCGAGGCGGCGACGTCGAGAGCGAGGGCGATCTGCGCGCCGGGCTCGTAGCCGGCCTTGCCGATGGCCTCCACCAGCAGGTCGAGCGCCTCCTGGTTGCTCCTGAGGTTGGGGGCGAAGCCCCCCTCGTCGCCGACGGCGGTCGCCAGCCCCCTCTTCTTCAGCACTCCCTTGAGCACGTGGTAGACCTCGGTGCCGGCGCGCAGCGCCTCGCCGAAGCTGTCGAAGCCGAGGGGGACGATCATGAACTCCTGGATGTCCACCGTCGTGTCGGCGTGGGCGCCGCCGTTGAGCACGTTCATCAGCGGCACCGGCAGGATGGTGGCCGCTGGCCCGCCGACGTAGGCATACAGCGGCAACCCGGCGGCCTCGGCGGCGGCGTGCGCCACCGCCAGCGAGACGCCGAGGATGGCGTTGGCGCCCAGCCGTTCCTTGGTGTCGGTGCCGTCGAGCGCCACCATGCCGCGATCGATGAGCGCCTGGTCGCGGGCGTCGACCCCCATCAGCTCGGGGGCGATCTCCTCCTCGACGGCGCGCACGCAGCCGCGCACCCCCTTGCCGCCGTAACGCGCGCCGCCGTCGCGCTTCTCCAGCGCCTCGCGGCTGCCGGTCGAGGCGCCCGAGGGCACCGCCGCCCGCCCCAGCGCGCCGCTCGACAGCACGCAATCCACTTCCAGCGTCGGGTTGCCGCGGGAGTCGAGAATCTCCCGCGCCACCAGCTCCTCGATGTCGAACATGCCCCCTCCAGACACACAAACCACGACGGAGCGCACCGACCGTTCCCGGCGCCCTGTGGCCGGGGTTGGTCGGAGCGCGGCTACGACGATGCGCTACAAGAGGTTACTACGGGTCCGGCCGGCGCGCTCGGCCTCGCCGGAATGCCAGCGCCGACGGCGGCGGCGGCCAGCGCCAGCGCGGCGGCGCCGGCCATCGCTCGGCGGAAGGCGGCGACGAACGCCTCGTCGATGGCTCGGCGGATGGCGACACGCTGCGGCGGCGACACCGCCGGCAACGCTTGGAGCTGCGCGCCGGCCATCTTCGGCAGCTCGCGCGCGACCGCTGCACGTGCCGCCGGCGGCAGCGCCAGGCGGTCGAAGCGAGGGTGCACGTGCTGGTCGAAGGTGTGCACCAGCACGACGCCGAAGAGGGCGATCGCCAGCAGGCCGGCGACCCGCGACACGGTGTTGTTGATCCCCGAGGCCACGCCCGCGTGCTCGGCGGCGACCGCTCCCATGACGGTGGTGGTCAAGGGGGCGACGGTGATCGCCATGCCGAAGCCGAGCACGGCAATCGCCGGGAAGAAGGTGGTCCAGTAGGAGCCGCCGATCCCCGTCCGCGCGTAGAGGGCGAGCCCGAGCGCGGCGATCAGCGGCCCGACGGTGAGCGGCAGCCGGCTGCCGACGCGCGCCACCAGGGCCCCCGACCAGCGCGACAGGCCGAGCATGACGAGCGCGAAGGGGAGCAGCGCCGCTCCCGCCTGCGTCGCCGTGTAGCCCTGCACCTCGATGAGGTCGAGCGGCACCAGGAAGGTGACGACGCCCAGCGCGGCATAGAGCAGCAGGGTGAGGGCGTTGGCGAGGGCGAAGGGACGCGAGCGGAAGAGGTGAAGCGGCAGCATCGGCGAGCGGGCGCGCCGCTCGACGAGCGGCAGCAGCACGAGCGCGGCGGGTCCCACCACCAGGGCGGCGACGACGAGCGGCGGCGCCGGCTGCACCAACGGCCACTGGAGGAGCCCGAAGACGACGCCGCCGAGACCGAGGACGGCGAGGGCGGCGCCCGCCGAGTCGATTCCCGCCGCGCGCGACGGGTCGCGGCTCTCAGGCACGTAGCGCAGGGAGAGCACGAGGACGGCGGCGGCGAGCGGCACGTTGAGGAAGAAGACGGCGCGCCAGCTCAAGTGCTCGATCAGCCAGCCGCCGCTCACCGGGCCGACGGCGGCGGTGATGGCGCTGAACCCCGACCAGGTGCCGATGGCGCGGCCGCGCTCGCCCTCGCCGAACGTGGCGCTGAGGATGGCGAGGCTGCCGGGGACGAGGAGGGCGGCGCCGATCCCTTGCAGCGCGCGGCCGGCGATCAGCAGGCGCGCGGAGGGCGCGAGGCCGCACACCACCGAGGCGCCAGTGAAGACGAGGACGCCGGCGAGAAACACCCGCCGGCGGCCGAGCTGGTCGCCGAGGGAGCCGCCGACGAGCAGCAGCGCGCCGAGGAAGAGCGCGTAGGCCTCGATCACCCACTGCACGTCGGTGACCGTGGCGTGGAGGTTGACCTGCAGCGCCGGCAGGGCGACGTTGACCACCGTGGCGTCGAGGAAGGTCATCCCCGAGCCGATGATGGTGGCGGCGAGGGTGCCGCGACGCACCGCCGCCGTCGTCACCCTAGCGAGCCTCGAGTAAGACTGCGGGCAGTCGGGTTCCCGGTGGCCCTGGCTACCTGGCCCGTACGAAGCGCCCGCTCGCCGTCGTCATCGCGAGCGAAGCGAAGCGATCTCGACGCCGCGAGGTCGAGATTGCCTCGTCGCCGCGCTCGCAATGACGAGGTGGAGAGGGGCGGAACCCTTCTTGTGGGTCGGGTGGCCAGAAAGACCGAGGGCCGCCGGTTCCCGGCGGCCCTCTTGGCAAACCGAAGCACGAAAGTTGGTTGCGGGGGCAGGATTTGAACCTGCGACCTTTGGGTTATGAGCCCAACGAGCTACCGGACTGCTC
>DASYUP010000701.1:0-9401 GCA_036001185.1 Thermoanaerobaculia bacterium | reverse complement strand
CCGGCGGCGAGGCCCTGGGCGCCGCGGTTGGAGAAGAAGAGCGCCAGGGCGGTGCGGTCGGTGATCACCTGGTGCCGCGCCGGGTCGAGGGCCGACTCGCCGCCGAGGTCGAAGACGTGGCCGGCATAGGTGGCGGCGAGGTGCCGCCGCGCGATACGCAGCGTCCCCCGCTCGTCGACCTGCTCGACGGCCGGCGACAGTGCGAAGCGGCTGCCGATGCCCGCCTCGCGCGACAGCGCCACGAAGAGGAAAGCGAACCCCACGCAGTCGGCCCGCCGCCTCGCGAACGCCTCGGCGGCGGAGGGCGTCGGTTCGCTGACCTCGGCGAGGGCACGCGGGCCCGGCCCCGCCAGCGCCGCCTGCAGCTCCCGCAACCGGTCGAGCTCGTCGCCGGTGCCGTCGCCGGTGCCACCGAGGTGGCTGGCGCTCCACTCACGCATCGCCGGGGTGACGGCGAGGGGGGACAGAGCGCCGGTAGCGCGCATCCGGCCCGTCTCCCGGGTCCTGGCGCCTGCTGTTCCGGCCATAAGGAGGATCAGCGCAAGTACGACCGTACTCTTTGCGGCGGCGCCTGAAGTCTCATGGTTGCCGCCGAACCGGGCTCGTGGTCGGTGCTCGAGGGCAGGTCTCCGCTCGTTCACCAGAAGAAAATAGCACGATCGGTCGTGCTGTCAAGTCCCCCGGATGGACGCCTGCCTCCCTACTCCTCCCGCAGCACCCGCATCGGCTGCACCGCCGCCGCACGTCGTGCTGGCACCAGCGTGGCGAGCAGGCCGACGGTGAGCAGCACGAGGGCGGCGAAGCCGAGGGCGGCGGGATCGCTGGGCGCCACCTGGAAGAGCAGGCGCGCCCGCACCGCCCGCGCCGCCGCCACGGTAACGACACTGCCCAGCAGGCAGCCGGCGACGGTAAGCCGCACCCCACGCCCGATCACCCCGAGGACGACACGCCGCCGCTCGGCGCCCAGCGCCATGCGTACGCCGATCTCGCGGCGGCCACGCACCACCCAGGCGGCCGCCACCGCGAAGGTGCCGACGCCGCCCACCAGCAGCCCGACCGCGGCGAACAGCGCCAGCACGCCAAACAGCGACCGGGGCTCGCCCAGCGCCTGGCGCCAGATGGCGTCGAAGCTGCGCAGGTCCGCCAGCGGCACCTGCGCGTCGAGCTCCCGCACGGCGCGACGGACGACGGGGGCGAGCGCCTCGGGGCGCTCGGCGGCGCTGCCGGTGATGCGCACGACCAGCGTCATGCCGCGCGGCAGGAAGGGGGTGCCCGTACGGATCTCCACCAGTGGCAGGAACACCCCGGGCCGCGGTGGCGCGTCGGGCCCGCGCAGCGGCTGGTCGGCGACGACGCCGACGATCTCGTAGGGCGCCGGGTCGAGGGCGAGGCGCAGCTGGCGCCCGAGCACGTCACCACCACGAGGGTCCTTGCCGGCGAAGAAGCGGCCGACGAAGCTCTCGGTGACCACCGCCTTGCGTAGGCCGCGCTCGTCGCCGGCGCGCAGGGTGCGGCCGGCGATCAGCCGGGCGCCCATCGCCCGCAGGTAGCTGCCGCCGGTGAGCGTGTATTCGATCCCGGCCTTGGGCGCGCCGGGCGGCGGCACGTAGCCGTCCACCTCGACCCCCCAGTCGGAGGGGTAGTCGGCAAACGGCAGCCAGCTCGCTGCACCCACCGCCGCGACCCGCGGGTCGGCCTCCAGCCGCTGCTGCAGCGCCGCCCAGAACGCCTGCACCTGCTCGGGTGTCTGGTAGGCCGCCGCCTCCGGCAGCGCCACCCGGGCGGTGAGCACGCCGCGCGGCGCGAAGCCGACGTCGACGCGGGAGAGCGCGCCGAGGCTGCGGCCGGCCAGCGCCGCGCCGGCCGACAGCACCAGGGCGAGCGCCACCTGCCCGACCACCAGCGCATCGGGCAGCCGGCCGGTCCGCGGCGCCCGCGCCGCTCCCCGCAGGGCGGCGGCGCCGCGGCCGCGACGCAACCACCACCCTGGTATCGTCGATACCAGCAATGTCGTGGCGATCGCCACCGCGACCGCGAACCCCATCACGCGCCAGTCGATCGCCAGAGCGTCGGCGCGCGCCAGGTCGGCGGGCAGCAACACCCGCACACCGGCGAGCGAGGCGCGCGCCCCCAGCAGGCCGAGCAGCGCGGCGAGCAGCGACAGCAGCAGCGCCTCGCCGAGGAGCTGGCCGAGCAACCGCCAGGGGCTGGCACCGAGGGCGTCGCGCACCGCCAGCTCGCGGCGGCGCTCCTGGGCCCGCAGCAGCAGCAGCGTGGCGACGTTGACGCAGGCGAGCAGCAGCAGCAGGCCCACCGCGGCGAGCAGCGACAGCAACGGCGTGCGCGCGCCGCCGACGAGCGTGCGCTCGAGGGTGATCAGCCGCACGCCGTCGCGCGGCCCGTAGTTGCCGGGATAGAGGGCCGCCAGCTCGCCGACCACGCGGTCGAGGTCGCGCGCCGCCCGCTCCAGGCTCACGCCCGGGGCCAGCCGCGCCACCGCGTTGAGACCGTGAGACTTGATGGTCTCGGCGTCGAGCGCCGCGCGGTCGATGGCGAGCGGCACCCAGAGATCGGCATGGCCCGGGTAGTCGAAACCCACCGGCATGACGCCCACCACCACCCGCGGACGGCCGTCGAGCACCACCTTGCGTCCCAGCACCTGCCGGTCGCCGCCAAAGGCGCCCCGCCAGAGTGCGTGCGAGAGCACCACCGCCTCGTCGCGTCCCGGCGCGTCCTCGGCGGGCAGGAAGCCGCGGCCGAGCACCGGGGCAAGGCCGAGCACCGGGAAGAGCGGCTGCATGACGCGGGCGCAGACGAGCTGCCGCGCCTGGTCACCGCCCAGCAGCGTCGCCTGCCCCCAGGTGAAGGCGGCGAAGCCGTCGAGGGTACGCGCCCACTCACCGTATTCGACCGCCTCGTTGAGCGACAGCGGCGAGCCCCCCTGCCGCGCCGGCAGCTCGGCATTCCAGACCGTCACCAGGCGCTCGGGTTGCGGGTACGGCAGCGGCCGCAGCAGCACAGCGTCGACGACGGCGAACATCGCCGCCGCGGCGCCGATGCCGAGGCCGAGGGTGGTGACGGCGAGGGCGAGGAAGGCGGGGCGGCGGCCGAGTCGGCGCAGGGTGGCGGGGAGAGGCAGCTCGCGGCGCATCGTGGACCTCCCATCCCGCCGGCGGGTGGCCGGCGGCGTCGTCAGCTACTACCGCCCGGCGGATCAGCCGTTACAGGCGAACGGGACGGGGCGCCAAGGCGGTGGGTATGCGGGGTACCCCTTTGATAGACTCCCGCCCCGCTCGCGGCGGGTCCGCTGGCCCCGCCGCCCACACCTCAGCCCTGACTCCAACCAATCACCTGATGCAACGCCGCAAGCCTGCCGACCTCCCGGCCGAGCCCCTGCAGGTGGTCTTCGACCCCACGGCAGAGATCTACGCCACCGACAGCGGCGGCTCCTTCCTGTTTCCCCTGCTGGTGGGCGGGCGGCCCGACCTCGATACCGCCGACTTCGACGAGGCGCGCTTCCTGTTCTCCATCTGGCACCCCTCATCGCGCCGGGTCATCGACCTCGACCGTGCCTACGTCGAGCTGCGCGCCCGCCTCGATAGCCGCGAGGACCACTGGCTCAAGCTCGCCGAGATCGAGCCGGTGGTGCCCGCCTACGCCGGCGGCGAGAGCTTCGACGGCTGGATCGTGCTGCCAGTGATGGCCCGCACCTGCGCCTTCGGGCTCTTCGGCTCGGGCTTCGAGCCGCGCACCCGCATCCAGGTGCGCGCCTACGGCTACTTCGTGGCATGAGCGTTCTCGACCACGACCGGCTCGCCGAGCTGGTCCACGAGAACGATCGCAAGATCGTCCTCCTCGTGCTCGACGGCCTCGGCGACCTGCGCACGGCGGCGCAGCCGCGCACCGCCCTCGAGGCCGCCAGCAAGCCGCACCTCGACGCCCTGGCGACCCGCGGCTGCCAGGGGCGCATCCTGCCGGTGGCCTACGGCGTCACCCCCGGCAGCGGTCCGGGCCACCTCGCGCTCTTCGGCTACGACCCGCTGTCGCGGGAGGGGGACATCGGGCGCGGCGTGCTCGAGGCCCTCGGCGCCGGCGTCGAGGTCAGGCCGGGCGACGTCGCGGTGCGCGGCAACTTCGCCACCGCCGACGCCCAAGGCAACCTCGTCGACCGTCGCGCCGGCCGCATCCCCACGGAAGAGTCGCGGCAGATCGTCGAGCGGCTGCAGCGGGTGAAGGTGGACCTCGGCAGGATCGAGGCCCGCCTCTTCCCCGGTGAAGGGCACCGCTTCGTGCTGCTGATGCGCGGCGCCGGCCTCTCGCCGGCGGTCGAGGACACCGACCCGCAGGAGCTGGGGGTGCCACCGCTCCTGCCGCGTGCCAGCGTCCCCGAGGGGGAGGCGACCGCCGCCGCGGTGGCCAAGCTCGTGGCTGCCCTCGAACGTGAGCTGGCCCGCGAGCCGAAGGCCAATCGCGTGCTGCTGCGCGGCTTCTCCAAGCTCCCCCACCTGCCGCCGATGCCGCGCCTCTACCGCCTGCGCTGCGGCTGCTTCGCCGGCTACCCCCTCTACCGTGGCGTCGCCGCCGCCTGCGGCATGGAGGTGGTGCCCTGCGGCAAGAAGGTGGACGAGATCGTCGCCACCGTCGCCGCCCGTTGGAAGGACTTCGACTTCTTCTTCCTGCACGTCAAACAGACCGACCAGGCGGGAGAGGATGGCAACCTCGCCGCCAAGGTGGCGGCCATCGAGGCGGTGGACGCAGCGCTGCCGCGGCTGCTCGCCCTCGGCCCCGAGGTGATCGCCGTCACCGGCGACCACAGCACCCCGGCGCCGATGAAGGCGCACAGCTTCCACCCGGTGCCGCTGCTCCTCGCCCCCGGCGACGGCGCCAGGGAAGCCACCGTCTTCGCCGACGGCAGCGAGCGCTTCGACGAGCTGGCGGCGAGCCGCGGGCACCTCGGCACCTTCCCCTCGCGGGCGTTGCTCGCCCTGCTGCTCGCCCACGCCGGCCGGCTGCAGAAGTTCGGCGCCTGACAGGCCCGCCGTGGCGATCGCCCTCGAGTCCCGGCAGCCCGTCGCCACCAGCCCCACCGCCGTCTGGGGCCTGCTCATCGAGCCGCGCAGCTGGAAGAGCTGGTGGCCGGCGGTGCGCGACGCCCGCACCTACGACTTCAAGCCGCTGCGCGAGGGCGCCCGCTTCGAGGTCACCCTGCAGCTCGGGCGGATGACCTCGACCATCACCCCGCGGGTCGTCCTCTGCGCCGAGGGCAAGGCGCTCACCTGGGACGCCCGCTGGCTGGGGGTGCCGCTGCACCAGGAGTGGTTCCTCGAGCCGCGGCAGGACGGCTGCCGGGTGGTGCTGCGCAACCGCTTCCGCGGTGCCGGCACGCTGGTGCTCAGGCTCTTCCGCCTCCACCACGCCTGGGACCGCATGAGCGGCGAGCAAGTACGCGGGCTCAAGCGGGTGGCCGAGCGGCTTTGAGAGCTGGCACCCGCGGCTACGCGCCGCCGTCTGTCGGCGCTCCGCTCCCCGGCTCCTAGCGGCTGGGCCCCTGGCCGCTCGCCACGCCGTACAGCGGCGTGCCACCGCGACCCGTGACCTCCGGCACATGCGCCCGGTCGTCCCCGCTACCTATGCTGCTCCCTCGGGCTCGCCAGGTGAGGCGGGCCCGAGACGGGAGGCAGCGATGAAGTTGCGAGGAATGATCGGCGTCGTCACCGGCGCCTCGAGCGGGATCGGACGTGCGGTGGCGCTGGACCTGGCGCGGCGGGGTGTCCACCTGGCGCTCATGGCGCGCGACCGGGTGGCGCTCGGTGAGGTGGCGGCCCTGGCGACCGCCCACGGCGTCAAAGTCCTCGCGCTACCGGTGGACGTCGCCGTCGCCGCCGACGTGGAGGCGGCCTGCGAGCAGATCCGCTCGCAGGTGGGCGAGCCCGACGTTCTCGTCAACGCCGCCGGCTTCGCGGTCTGGAAGCCCTTCGCGGCGATCAGCGACGCCGAGCATCGCCAGATGATGGACGCCAACTACTGGGGCACCTTCCACACCATCCGCGCCCTGCTGCCCGGGATGCGGGCGCGGCGACGGGGCGCCATCGTCAACGTCTCGTCCGGCACCGGCCTGTTCGCGCTGGCGGTGACGAGCGGCTATTCCGCTTCGAAATTCGCTGTTACTGGGCTCTCCGAGGCGCTCTATCGCGAGCTGCGGGGCAGCGGTGTCCAGGTCTCGTGCCTCCACCCGGGATCGGTGCGAACCGCCTTCTGGGACGCCGAGCGGATTCCCCCCGCGGGGATCCCGCCGCTCATCCGCTTCGCCCCCAAACTGTCGCCGGCGGCCGTGGCGCGGAGCGTGCGCTACTGCCTCTGGCTCGGCTTCCCGGTCCGTACGACGCCCTTCTTCGTGGGGTTGTTGGCGCGGCTCGACGCGATCTGGATCCGTCTCGGCGACCTCATCCTCTGGAAGTGGTTCTTCCCCGCCGGCATCGCGCTGCTCGTCGTCCGCCTGGTGCTGCGACGGCTGGGGGTGCTGTGATGACCGATCGCCTCCTCGTCCTCGTGCACGTCGCCGCCGCGTGCCTCTTCCTCGGCAACATCGCAACCGGCCTCTTCTGGGTGTTCCGCGCCCAGCGCAGCCGCAACGTCCATGTGCTCGGGCATACCTTCGCCTCGCTCAATGGCGCCGACGCCTGGATCACGACCCCGGCGGTCCTCGTCCTGACGCTCACCGGCATCGTCGCCGCCGTGCGCATGGGCTTCCCGCTGCTGGGAACGGGCTGGATCCTCTGGTCGGTGGTGGCCTTCTCGCTGTCGGGGGTCGTCTTCGCGACGCGGGTGATGCCGCTGCAGAAACGGATCGCCCGGGCGCTCGACGACGCCGTCCGCGCCGGGGCCACCCTGGAGCCCACGGCGCTCACCGCGCGCTGGAGCCACTGGGCCCATCTGTCTCTCGCCCTGGCGGTTGCAGCCCTCGTCCTCATGGTCCTCAAACCCGCTCTGCCGGCGTTGGGGCGATGAGCGCCCTGCCGCCGAGAACCCACGAAACAGACCACGGGAGCAAGCGAATGAGAACGTATCTGCTGGCCGTCGTCGGGCTCGCCCTGACCTGCCAGGCCGCCGGCGCGACCGGCAACCCACCCGCCGCCGATCTCGCCGTCAACGCCACCGGCCTCGGATCTGCCGAGGGTGAGGTGCGGGTGGCCCTCTATGACAGCAAAGCAGGCTTCGAGGGGAAGCAACCGCCCTTCCGCACCGCCACGGCGAAGGGGGCGGAGGCGCGCGCGCAGGTGGTGTTTCGCGGCCTCCCTCCGGGCGACTACGCGATCGCGCTTTACCACGACCGCAACGGCAACGGCAAGCTCGATCGCAGCTTCCTTGGCAAGCCGCTCGAGCCGTACGGCTTCTCCAACAACGCGCGCGGCACCCGGGGCGCCCCTGACTTCGAGAAGGTCCGCTTCACGCTCCCGGCAGCCGGCGCCAGCCTCGAGATCCGCGTGCGCTAGCGATGCACTTCCCACCTCTCCCCCCAGTCCCCCTCTCCGCCCGAACGGAGAGGGGAGCCCCGTGCCGAGCGTCGTGGTTCTCGGGAGCCCCGGGCGTCGCCGTCGTGTGCCTTAGGCTGTGACGATGCGAGGCAGCTCACGCGGCCAGCCGCTGCTCTTCGCCGTCGGGGCGCTGACCTGGGCGGTGGCGGCCCTCCCCGTGGCCACGGCGGGGGCCAGGAACCCGGCGCACCTCGGCGAGCCGCGCATCCTCGGCTGGGGCGTCGCCTTCGCGCTTTTCGGGCTCGTCTACCTGAGCGACGGATGGCGAAGCACCCGGCGGTCCGGGAGCGGCCGCGTCGCCAGGCTGATGGTGGAAGCGGGGGCGACAGTCGCCATGACGGCGCTGGTGCCGAGCCCGTTCTCCGCCACCCCTCTCGTCGTCGTCGCCAGCCAGCTCGCCGGTGCCGTGCCGGCGCTGGCTGGTTGGGCGTGGATCGCCCTGCAGAGCCTGGCGGTGCTCGTCGCCCTCGTGCCCGGCGGCTCTTTGCCGCTCGCCGTCACCTCCGCCAGCGCCTACCTCCTCTTCCAGCTGTTCGCCTACCACACGGCGAGCGTGGCGGCCCGCGAGGTCGAGGCTCGCGAGGCCCTCGAGCGCGCCAACGCCGAGCTGCGCGCCACCCAGGAGCTTCTCGCCGAGAGCTCCCGACTGGCGGAGCGCTCACGCATCGCCGGCGAGATCCACGACGTGCTCGGCCATCACCTGACGGCGCTGTCGCTCAACCTCGAGGCCGCGCTCCACCTCGATCGCGAGCCGGCGCGCGAGCACCTCGAACGCGCTCGCACCGTGGCCCGGCTGCTGCTCAGCGACGTGCGCGGCGTCGCCGGCGAGCTCCGCGAGGACGGCGCGATCAACGTCGCCGAGGCCCTCACGGCCCTGGTCGACGGCGTGCCGCGACCGCGGGTCGTCGCCACCATCCCCCGCGACCTGCGGGTCGAGGAGGCGGCGTGCGCCCAGGCCCTGCTGCGCTGCGTGCAGGAGGCGGTGACCAATGCCATGCGCCACTCCGACGCCGAGGTCCTGGTGTTGACGGTGGAGCCCCGCGACGGCGGCGTCGCCGTGAGCGCCCACGACGACGGTCGCGGCGCCTCGCCGCTGGTGCCGGGGGGCGGGCTCACCGGCATGCGCGCTCGGCTCGAAGCGGTCGGCGGCTGGTTGGACGTGCGCTCCGCCGCGGGCGCGGGCCTTGCGCTGCGCGCCTGGGTCCCCAACCGGAGGCCGCCGCGGTGATCCGCGTCTGCCTGGTCGAGGACCACACGCTGGTGCGCCAGGGGATCCGCACCCTGCTGGAGCTGGCGGGCGACATGGAGGTGGTCGGGGAGGCGAGCGACGGCGAGGAGGCGCTCGCCCTCGTGCGGGCGAGCCGACCCGAGGTGATGCTGCTCGACGTCCGGCTTCCCGGGCGCAACGGGCTGGAAGTGCTGCGCGAGCTCGCTGCCGCCGGCGAGGCACCACCGACCATCGTGCTCACCACCTACGACGACGACGCTCTGGCGCTCGAAGCCGTGCACGCGGGTGCCCGCGGCTTCCTGCTCAAGGACGTCTCGCTGGAGGAGCTGGCGAGCGCCATTCGGCGGGTGGCGGCGGGCGGCGAGGTGCTACGTCCCGCGGTCACCGAGCGCACGCTGCGCGGGCTGCGAGACCACCCCACGACGTTTCCCCACCTCGAGCCGCCCGATCCCCTCACCCCGCGCGAGCAGGCCATCCTGCGCCTGCTCGCCGGCGGCTACAGCAACCGCGAGATGGCCGACGCGCTGACCCTCGCCGAAGGCACGGTCAAGAACCACATCTCCAGCATCCTCTCGAAACTAGGCGTGCGCGACCGCACGCGGGCGGTGCTGCGGGGCGTGGAGCTGGGCCTGCTGTAG
>DASYUP010000700.1:0-6191 GCA_036001185.1 Thermoanaerobaculia bacterium | reverse complement strand
GAGCGCCTCCAGCGCGCCGGCCGCAGCGGTGGTGGCCGATCGCGCCGCCGCCAACGGCGACTTGCTGGCGGCCACCGCGGAGACCGCCACCGGGGATCGCCTCGGTGCCGTGCTGCAGGCGATCGCGCGCCGCCGCCAGGTGCTCGCCGCCCATCTCGCCGAGGCGCAGTCGCTGCGGCTCGAGGGGGACGAGCTGCACATCTACCAGCCGCCGGGCGACCCCTGGCTCGCCGCTGCGCTCGAACGGGCGGGCAACCGGTCGGCCCTCGAGGAGGCGCTGGCCGAGGTCTGCGGGCCCGGCCTGCGCTGGCGCGTGCTGGTGGCCGAGACAGCGCCCCTGCCTCCGGCGGCGTCGCCGTCGCCGGCCCTCGCCGCCGACCCCACGGTGCAGGCGGTGCTCGACATCTTCGACGGCACCATCCAAACAGTGGAGCGCCGCGCTGCGGAGGACTAGATGAACATCCAGAAGATGATGAAGCAGGCGCAGCAGCTGCAGGAGCGCCTCCAGCGCGAGCTCGCCACCCTCGAGGTCGAGGCCGCCGCCGGCGGCGGCATGGTGACGGTGCGCATGAACGGTCACAAGCAGCTGCTGGCGGTCACCATCGACCGGGAGGTGCTCGACCCCGCCGACCCGGAGATGCTGCAAGACCTCATCGTCGCGGCCGTCAACGAGGCCAGCCGCAAGGTCGAGGAGGCGATGCAGGAGAAGGTGGGGTCGATGGCGGGCGGCATGGGCATGCCCGGGATGTTTTGAGCGGACGGAGCGATCCCCTTCAGGACCTCGTCCGCGAGCTGTCGCGCCTGCCCGGCGTCGGTCCGAAGACCGCCGCTCGCCTCGCCCATCACCTGCTGAAGATGCCCGCCCCCGAGGCCGAGGCGCTGGCGGCCGCCATCCTCGAGGTGAAGCGGCGGCTGTTCCACTGCTCGCGCTGCAACGCCATCACCGCCGTCGACCCCTGTCGCTTCTGCGCCGACGCGCGGCGCGATCCGGCGCTGCTGTGCGTCGTCGAGGAACCCTTCAACATCGACCCCATCGAGCGCACCGGCGAATACCGCGGCTTCTACCACGTGCTGCTCGGCGCCCTCTCGCCCCTGCGCGGAGTCGGTCCCGAGGAGCTCGCCATCGACGGCCTGCTGACCCGCCTGCCCGGCGTCGCCGAGGTGATCCTCGCCACCAATCCCAACGTCGAGGGGGAAGCGACGGCCCACTACCTGGCACGGCTGCTCAAGTCGCGGGGCGTGCGCGTCACCCGCCTCGCCTTCGGCATGCCGGTGGGCGGCGACATCGAATACACCGACGAGGTGACGCTGTCGCGCTCGTTGCTGGGCCGGCAGGAGCTCTAGCGGCACTTGGCGCGGCCTGGCCCCCGGCGGCGCGAGCACCTTGCCATGCTGACGCGCGGCGACCTGCTGCCGCGCCTGCGGTCGCCGCCGCCGGGGCCGCGGGCGCGCCGGCTGTCGCGTCAGCTCGCCGCCCTCGAGGCACCGGGCGTCAACACCACCAGCGCCGGCGCCGCGCCGCTGTGGCGGGAAGCGCGCGGCGCCAACGTCCTCGACGTCGACGGCAATCGCTACATCGACCTCACGTCGGGCTTCGGCGTGGCGCTGATCGGGCATCGCCATCCCGCGGTGGTGGCGGCGGTGCGGCGGCAGGCGGCGCGGCTGCTGCACGGGCTCGGCGACGTGCACGCCCACCCGGCGCGCGTGGCGCTCGCCGCCGCCCTCGCAGTGCACGCGCCGTTGCCCGACGCCGCCGTCTACTTCGCCGCCTCCGGTGCCGACGCCGTCGAGGTGGCGCTCAAGACCGCGCTGCTCGCCACCGGCCGCCCCGGCGTGCTCGCCTTCGCCGGTGGCTATCACGGCCTCACCCTCGGCGCCCTCGCCGCCGGCGGCAGGCCGGCGTTCAGGACACCCTTCCAGGCCCACCTGCACCAGCACGTGCGCCACCTTCCTTACGGCTGCGCGCGGCCGCTCCTCGAGGCCGCACTGCGCGGCGGCGACGTGGGGTGCGTGCTCGTCGAGCCGGTGCAGGGACGCGCCGGCGTCGTGCTGCCACCGCGCGGCTGGCTCGCCGAGCTGGCGACCCTCGCCCGCCATCACGGTGCGCTGCTCGTCGTCGACGAGATCCTCACCGGCGGTGGGCGCACCGGGCCGTTCTTCGCCGTGCAGGCCGAGGGGGTCGAGCCCGACCTGCTCTGCTGCGGCAAGGCGCTAGCCGGCGGCCTGCCGCTGGGCGCCGTGCTGGGTCGACGCGCGCTCTTCGCCGCCTGGCCGGCAGACGGCGAGGCCCTGCACACCGCCACCTTTCTCGCCCACCCGCTCGCCTGCGCCGCCGCCCTCGCCACGCTGCGGGTGCTCGGCCAGCCGGAGTTCACCAGCCGCGCCACGGCGCTCGTTGCCGCCATCGCCACCAGCGTGGAAGAGCTCGCCGCGGCGCCGGGGGTGGTGGCGGTGCGCGGGCGCGGGCTGTTGTGGGGAGTCGAGGTCGCCGCGGCGGGAGGAGCCGTGGCCTGGTCCCGGCGGGCGCTGCGCGCCGGCATCCTCGCCCTGCCGGCCGGCGAAGATGGCAGAGTGCTCGAGCTGCTCCCTCCCGCAGTCCTCACCAGCCGGCAGCTGTCGGTCGCCATCGCCGGGCTGCGTCGCACGGCCCCGCGCTGACCCCGGTTTAAGATAGCCGCCCCGTCATGCCCACCGCGTCGCTGCTCCCGAAGCCTTCCATCCACCGCCGCGGGGCGCCTGGCGACTCGATCCGGTGCGGGTGAGCGAGCGGCTCGCCGGCTTCCCGCTGCTCGACCACTTCCCGGCCGAGCAGCGGGAGCGCCTGGCGCGCACGGCGTCGCTGGTGCGCTTCCCGGGCGGCGTCACCATCCTCAAGGAAGGCGACAGCTCCCAGGACGCCTATCTGGTGCACCGCGGACGGGTGCTCATCAAGCGCGACACCTCGTACGGCACCTTCGAGCTGGCGCGACTCGGCGAGGGCGAGCTCTTCGGCGAGACCAGCTTCGTCGATCAGGGGCCGCGTTCGATGGACGCCGTCACCGATCAAGCGACCGAGCTGTTCCTGCTCAATCCCCTGGCGCTCGCCACCGCCGGCGAGGAGGACCCGCGTTTCGCCATGGCGCTCTGGTGGACGTTCTGGCGCAGCCTGTCGCAGAAGCTGCGCACCACCAACGAACGGCTCACCCGCTTCTTCTCCACCGCCGGCAAGCGCCCGCCGGGCATCGCGGGCCCGCTGCGCGAGCCCACCGGCTCCTTCCGCCTGCAGCTCACGCAGAAGCAGGATCTCTTCTCGGAGCAGAAGCTCTCCCGCATGGAGATCCGCTTCCTCGCCTCGCTCTCCAAGGAGCGGCAGCTCAAGAGCGGTGAGGTGCTCTTCCGCGAGGGCGACGCCGGCGACGCCATGTACGTGGTGGTCGACGGCCGCGTGCGCATCAGCAAGCACATCCCCGGCGCCGGCGAGGAGGCGCTCGCCTTCATGGATCGCGGCGACTGGTTCGGCGAGATGGCGCTGATCGACAACCAGCCGCGCTCGGCCGACGCCACCGCCCACGATGGGCCGGCGGTGGTGCTCGCCATTCCGCGCGACGTCGTCTCCGGCCTGCTCGACATCCGCAAGGTGTCGTCGCTACGGCTGCTGAAGATCCTCTGCGACCTGGTGGCGAAGCGCTTGCGCGAGGTCGACGACAAGCTGGTGGGCTGGTACATCCTCGCCGGCGGTACGGAGTAGGACGGCCACGCGCCGGTCGCCGCGGCGGCCCTACGCTCCCGGCCGCAACAGGGCGAGCGCCTTGTGGACCAACGACGAGAGGGGCAGGGCGCCGAGCTCGCCGGCGGCGAACCAGCCGGCCTCGCGCCCCTCCGCCACCGCCGCCGACGCCGTCTCGATTCGCGCCCGATAGAGGGTGGCGCGCAGCCGGCGGGTGGTGATGGCATGCCGCACGGTGCCCACGCGCTCACCCACCGCGAAGCCGACCCCGTAGCGCGCCGCCAGCCGCGGCCCGGCGTCCTCGCCCGCCTCGATCCACGGCAGCTCCCAGGTGCCGGCGAGCAGCGTCGCGTCGTCGCCGCGCCGGAAGAGCAGCAGCTTGCCGTGACGCTCGACGAGCAGCAGCACGAGCGCCACCCGCCGTGGCGGCCGCCGTGCCCGCCGCCGCGGATAACCCAACGGATCGCCGACGGCGCGCGCGATACAGCCCGGCGCCAGCGGGCACTCTTCGCAGTGCGCTTCCCGCGGCATGCACACGCGCGCGCCGAGCTCCATCAGCGCCTGGTTGGAGTCGCCCGGCGCCTCGCCGTCGAGCAGCGCCGCCGCCGCCGCGCGCAGCCGCCGTCGCACCGGTGCCCGCGTCGGATCGTCACCGCAAGCGAGGACGCGGCAGAGCACGCGGGCGACGTTGCCGTCGAGCACCGGCACCGCGCGACCGAAGGCGATGCTGGCGATCGCCGCGGCGGTATAGTCACCTACCCCGGGTAGCGCGCGCAGGGTGGCCTCCTCCCTCGGCACCTCACCTCCCGCGGCGACGATCAACGAAGCGGCACGATGCAGCAGACGCACACGACGGTAGTAACCGAGCCCCGACCAGCAGGCGAGGGCCTCCGCCAGCGGTGCCGCGGCGAGCGCCGCGGGGGTGGGAAAGCGGGCCAGAAAGGGCTCGTAATACGCCAGCACGTGCTCGACGCGCGTCTGTTGCAGCATGACCTCGGAGACCCAGATCTCCCAGGGGTCGCGAGTGCGTCGCCAGGGCAGGTCGCGGCGGCTCGCGCGGTACCAGGCGAGCAGCTTCATGGGGTCGCTCACCGGCTCACTCTAGCCTCCCCGCCGCACCGCGGCGATTTCGCGCAGACGACTACAAACATTGAACTTGCGACTTGTAACACGCTTCCTCTTGCCACCCCGATGGTGCGTGTTATAGTCCTCGCGCTCCCCGGGAACAAGACGCGGCGTTCGGCCTTGCCGGACCCGCGGGGGTTTTTCCACAGAGTGTGGAAATGATGTGGATTTCTGTCCGCGGACGATGAGCAAGAATCTCTGGAAGGACCTGCAGCGGGAGCTCGAGCGCCAACTCGATCCGGACGAGTTCGCCACCTGGTTCCGTCCCTTGCGCGTGCAGCGTGAGGACGCCGAGCGGCTGGTGCTGGTGGCGCCCAACGATCACTTCCTCCACGCCCTCGAGCAGAGCTATCGACCGGCCGTGGATCGCGCCATCGCCGGCCTGCGCGGTCCCGCCTTCCGCGTCCTCTTCTCGCTCGACGAGAAGCCGGGCAGCGCCCCCGACCGCCAGGCGCCCCAGCTCAACGCCCGCTATCTGTTCGACAACTTCGTCGTCGGCAGCTCCAACCAGTTCGCCCACGCCGCCGCCCGCGCCGTCGCCGAGAGCCCGGCGCACAGCTACAACCCGCTCTTCCTCTATGGCGGCGTCGGCCTCGGCAAGACACACCTGCTGCACGCCATCGGCCACGAGATCCAGCAGCGCCACGGCAACCTGCGGGTGCTCTACCTGGCGGCCGAACAGTTCGTCAACGAGCTCATCAACTCGATCCGCTTCGATCGCATGCCCGCCTTCCGCGACCGCTA
Organism: Thermoanaerobaculia bacterium; assembly: GCA_036001185.1. Lineage (GTDB taxonomy): Bacteria > Acidobacteriota > Thermoanaerobaculia > Multivoradales > JAIOJS01 > DASYQD01. The sequence continues at coordinate 616 of DASYUP010000700.1, read as the reverse complement.
CCGCACCATCGACGTGCTGCTCATCGACGACATCCAGTTCATCGCCAACAAGGAGCGCACGCAGGAGGAGTTCTTCCACACCTTCAATACCCTCTACACGGCGCAGAAGCAGATCATCCTCTCCTCCGACGCGCCGCCACGGAGCATTCCGGCGCTCGAGGAGCGGCTGCGCAGCCGCTTCGAGTGGGGCCTCATCGCCGACATCCAGCCCCCCGAGCTAGAGACCAAGATCGTCATCCTGCGTCGCAAGGGCGAGGCGCTGGGCCAGCTCCTTCCCGACGATGTGGCGCTCTTCCTCGCCCAGCAGGTGCGCAGCAACGTCCGCGAGCTCGAAGGGCTGCTCAACCGGGTGCTCGCCTTTTCGGCCTTGACCGGCCGCTCGCTGTCGCTCGAGCTCGCCAAGGAGACCCTGCGCGACATCCTGCCGGAGGCTGACCGCCGGGTCTCCGCCGGCGACGTCATCAAGTTCGTCGCCCGCCACTACGGCCTCAAGGTCTCGGAGATCAAGAGCAAGTCGAACCAGAAGCAGATCGCCTTCCCGCGCCAGGTGGCGATGTGGATGTGCAAGCGCCTCACCGAGCTCTCCTACCCCGACATCGGCCGCCAGTTCAACGAC
>DASYUP010000699.1:0-2151 GCA_036001185.1 Thermoanaerobaculia bacterium | reverse complement strand
ATGCGAACCATCCTCTTGCTCCTCGTCGGACTGGGCGCCACTCTGCCCGCACTCGCCGGCGCCGCCTCTCAGCCACCGCTGCCAACGCTCACAGCCGCGCAGTGGCAGGCGGACGTCGAGACTTTCCTCCGCCAGCTGCCGCAGAAGCACGCCAACGCCTTCCACCACCTCAGCCGCGCCGACTACGAGGCGGCCGCCGCCGCGCTGCGCGCCCGCGTCGCCAGCAGCAACGCCGACGAGATCCTCGTCGGCATGCTGCAGATCACGGCCCGCATCGGCGACGGCCACACCTACGTCCACATGCCCGGCAGCACACACCGGCTGCCGGTGGAGCTGCTCCCGTTCGGCGCCGACCTGCGGGTCGTGCGTGCCACCGAGGAGGCGAGACCGCTCCTCGGTGGCAGGCTGGTGAGAATCGACGACCTGCCGCTGGCGCAAGTCGTCGAGCGCGTGCACACCATCGTCTCGCAGGACGAGAGCGACGCCTTCGTGCGCGGCGTCGCCCCCTCGTGGATAAGGGTCACCGAGGTGCTGCACGGCCTCGGCGTCGTCGCCGACCCGTTGCACGTGCGCCTCACCGTCGTCGACGACGCCGGCGTCGAGCGCACGGTGGCAGTGACGGCGATCGCCCCTTCGTCGAAGCCGGCATGGGTCGAGGCGGCCGGCGCGCAGCCCCTCTACAGCCCGCACCCCACGGAGCAGCTCTGGTTCACGTGGATCGAAACGGCGAAGACCGTGTATGTCGGCTTCCGCGGCTATGACGACCTGCGGCAGCATTCGCAGCAGCTGTGGTCCTTCGTCGATGCCCATCCGGCGAGCAAGATCGCCTTCGACCTGCGGGACAACGGCGGCGGCGACTACACCAAGGGGCGAAAGTACCTGGTCGAGCCGCTGCGCCGCCGGCCGCTGCTGCACGCCTACGCCCTGGTCGGCAACGGCACCTTCTCGGCAGCGATGAACAACTCGATCGACTTGCGCAACGCGCACGCCACGCTGGTCGGCGAGACCATCGGGGAGCGCCCCAACAGCTACCAGGAGAACGACGAGCTGACGCTCCCCAACTCGCGCGTGGTGGTCTCCTACTCGACGCGCTTCTACGAGTTCCTACCCAAGGGCTCGCCACCCACGGTGGTGCCGGACCAGACGATCGAGCCGACCTGGGACGAGTTTCGCGCTGGTCGCGACCCGGTGCTCGAGTGGGTCCTGGGGCAGCCTTAGCCAACCCCGAGCTCGGTGGGCACGCCCCCGGTTACTCGTCGAGCTCCTTCAGCTCCTGCACCGGCTGCCCATGCAGCGCGAGCCAACCGCGAGCCTCGAAGTTGCCCTGTTCGGCGAGCCGCTTCATCCACCCGGTCGCCTTCTGAGGGTCGGGGGGTATACCCTGCCAGCCCTCGGCATAGGCGTGCGCTAGGTCGCCGAGTGCCCACCAGTTGCCGGCCTCGGCGGCGCGTTCCAGCCAGCCGAGCCCCTGCGGGACGTCACGCGCCACGGTGTCCCCTTTCATCAGCCGCTGCGAGAGGAACATCATGCAGTAGCTGTCGCCCGCCTCGGCGCCGCGGCGGAGCCAGCGCAGCGCCTCCTCGTCGTCGCGCGCGACGCCGTCGCCGTTGTGGTGGGCGTAGTAGAGGACGCGCATCGCGGTGGCGTCGCCGCGCGCTGCCGCGGCCCGCGCCAGCGTCAGCGCCCGGCCGGCGTCGTACGGCACCAGGCGGCCGAGCTGGTGGAGCCGCGCGAGGAGACCCGAGGCCGCCGGATCGCCCGCGCCCGCCAGCGCCTGCAGGTGCTGGAGCGCGCGGCGCACGAATTCGCTGATTTGGCCCCACTGGGTGTTTTGCGCCAACTTTTCGAGGCTGTCGCTTCCCAGCCAATCGGCCTGCGCGAAATAGACTCGCGCCTTGGCGGCGTCGCGCGGCACCCCGAGGCCGGTCGCGTAGACCATCCCCGAGACCTCGACCGCCAGCAGCTGTGGGAACGCCGCCGCGCGATCGAGGAGCGTGACCCCCTCGGCGGGCGCCGGCTCGCCGCCGTCGCCGAGCAGCAGCATCAACCCGAGGTCGAGGAGCGGTTCAGGCCGTCGCGTCGTGGCGTCGACGGCGCGGCGCAGCCAGCCGCGCGCGGCGACCGGATCGGCAGGGCGGCAGGGAGCGCTGC
>DASYUP010000698.1:0-1821 GCA_036001185.1 Thermoanaerobaculia bacterium | reverse complement strand
AACCTCGGCACCGGCGTCGACGCGCCTCCGGTGCTCGCCCTCGCCGCCGGACGCTGGAACGGCACGCCGGCGGTCGTCGCGGGCGGTGACTTCGCCACCGCCGGCGGCAAGCCCTCTGGCAAGCTCGCGCTCTGGTTCACCTCGCCCGGCGCCGGCAGCTGCTCGCCCGCCGGGCGAGCGCCGCAGATCACCGTCACGTCGCCGACGGCGACGAGCCAGGCCACGATCACGGTGACCGGTCGCATCGACGAACCCGCCGATCTCACCCTCAATGGTCAAACGGTCATGGTGGGGGCGGACCTGAGCTTCTCGGTTCCCGGCGTGGCTCTCGCCGCGGGGCACAACGACCTCTTCCTCGAAGCGGTCGACCGCACCGGTGCGCGCGGCAGTCTCCACGTCGACGTCGTCCGCGACGCCATGGCCCCTACGCTGGCCTTCGTGAGCCCACCGGCGGGCGCAACGGTCTTCGCGAGCCCCACTGCGCTCGACTTGAGCTTCGACGACGGCCTCTCGGGCGTCGACCCCACGACCCTCGTGTTGCAGATCAACGGCGCGACTCAACCGCCCACCACCTGCTCGCCGGCCGGCAGCCGTGCCCGTTGCGTCGTTACGGTGGCGGTGGGGGCGGTGACGGCCACCGCCACGGTGCGCGATCGTGCTGGCAACCTTTCGGCACCGGCGACGCTCGCATTCCAGGCAAACCTCGGCGCCGGCGCGAGCACGCAACTCGTGGGCACGGTTCGCCGCGGCGGCGCACCCGCCGCCGGTGCTCGGGTGCGCATCCTCGGTCGCCCCGGCGTCGAGGGGACCTCGCAAGCCGACGGTTCCTTCGCCATCACTGTCCCCGCTGTGACCGTCAACACCTCGTGGACCGTCGTTGCCGAGCTGCCCCAGGCCGGCACCAGCCTGATCGGGTTCCGCAGCGGCGTCATCCCCGTGCCGGGTGGCACCACCTCCGTGGGCACCATCGACCTCGGTACTGCCTGCGACGGCGAATTCGCCCGCGACCTCTTCGGCATCGTCGGCGTCGCCGGCCGCGTGCGCGCAATGGCGGTCTACGACGACGGCACCGGGCCGGCGCTCTACGTGGGTGGCGACTACCTCCGCACCGATGGCACGACGGCTCACCACCTGCTGGTCTGGAAGGGAGATCGACTCGCCGCTTTACCCGCGGCGCCGAACGGCCCCGTGCATTCGCTGCAGGTATTCAACGAAGGGGGAGGGCCGAAGCTGTACGCAGGCGGCGCGTTCACCTCCGCCGGTGGCGTGGCGGTTCGAAACCTGGCTCGCTGGAACGGCTCGACGTGGTCCGATGTCGGGGGCGGCGTGGAGAGCTGCGGCGTCTCCGGTGGCGTTGACGCACTCGCGGTCTTCGACCTCGGCCAGGGCCCGCGCCTCTACGTCGGCGGCGACTTCATCAGTGTGGGCGCCGGGGCTGCCGCCGATCTGGTCGCCGCCTGGGACGGCTCTGCCTGGACGGGCTTCGGCCCGTCGGCCGGCTGTCCGGGCCTGTTCTCCTACGGGCGAGCCGTCTTCGCTCTCGCTCGCTACGACGACGGCACGGGACCGGCCCTCTACGCGGCCGGCGAATTCGGAGGGACCATCAGTGGTGTCGCCGCCAAGGGGATCGCCAAGCGTGTGGGCTCGACCTGGGCGCCGCTCTCGTATGGGCTTGGCTCGGTCGACAGTGGCGGCTTTCCCCTCCCGAGCCTCGTCACCTCGCTCGCCGTTTTCGATGGTGGAACCGGCGCCGAGCTCTACGCGGCCGGCGCATTCAACCGTGCAGGCAATCTCTCGGGCACTGTCGCCGGCATAGCGCGG
>DASYUP010000697.1:0-1539 GCA_036001185.1 Thermoanaerobaculia bacterium | reverse complement strand
AAGGGGTGACGCTCTTCCGTCGGCTCGCCTACGCCACCGAGGGGACCTACCAGCACATCGGCCGGCTGGCCGAGCCGCTCGGCACGCGCCCCGGAGCGCTGGTGGCGGCGCTCGCCAGGGTGGCGACCCCGGGCGGCGCGCTCGCCGCCGGCGAGGAGCTGGCGCTCGCGCCGCTCGGTCACCAGCCGGCGGAGAGCGCCGTGCTGCTGGTGCGCACGGCGCCGGCAGTAGCGCCCCAGGGCGGCGGCAGCGGCTGCGAGCTCGAGGTGCTGCTGCCGCCTGGCCTCGCGCTGGCCGGGCCGGCGAGCGCCCGCCAGCTGCCCGATCGTCTCCTCGTGCACCTCGCCGTCGGCGAGGGAGGCGGCGGCAGCGAGCGCTTCGCCCTCGCCCGTTGCGTGCCGCTAGCGCTGCCCATCCACGTCGAGCTCGAGGGAGGTCGATGACCATGCGACACCTCCGTCCCTGGCTCGTTGCCGCGCTGCTGGTCGGCTGCCACGGCTGCCCGGCTCGCTTGCTGGCGCAGGACGACCACGCCGCCGGCCTCTTCGCCGCCGCCCGCCAGCTCCCGCTCGTCGGGCAGTCGATGACAGTGCGTCTCGAGGGCGGCGACGCCGTCGTCGAGCTGGTGCAGATCTTCGCCAACGACGGCGCGGCGGCGGCGCAGGCCGACTACCGCCTCCACCTGCCGAGCGGCGCGACCGTCGCCGGTTTCGGCTTCTGGCGCGACGGCCGCTTCCTCGCCGCCACCCTCGCCGAGCGCGGCCAGGCGCGCGCCGCGCACGCGCGCGCCGCCGAGGAAGGGCGCGCCACCGGTCTGCTGCAGCGCGATGGCGAGGTGCACAGCTTCTCGGTCTATCCGCTGGCCGCGCACGGTGTGCAGCAGGTCGCCCTCACCCTGCGGCTGCCGGTGGTGACCGAGCGCGGCCGCTCACACGTGCGCCTGCCGCTCGACGAGCTGCTCGGCGACTCACCGGTGAGCTGTACCGTTGTCGCCGTGCTGCGCACGCCGCAACCGCTCGCCGCCTTCGGCGCCGACGGCGCCAGCTTCCTGTTGCGCGGCCGCGGCCCGCGCTGGGCCGAGCTGGTGCTCACCAGCGAGCAGCCGGTCGAGCTCTGGTGGTCGGAGCAGGGGCCGCCGCTGCTGGCGGCCGCCGAGGCGGTGCCCCTGGAGGATGGCACCTTCGCCGTGCAGCTGCGGCTGCAGCTCAACCGGGCGAGCGAGGCGCTGCGCGCGCACGCCGCCGCGCCGGGAGCCGATGCCGGTCCCCGCCTCGTGGGTGAAGGCGCGGCGGCGGTGTCGGCGGAGGCGACGGTCGTGCCCGCGCCGCGGCGCGACCTCGTCCTGCTCATCGACGGCTCCTTCTCGATGCGCCGCCGCGCGGCGACCGTCGCCGAGCTGGTGACGCGCCTCGTCGAGGCGCCAGCGCGGGCGCGCCCGCGATCGTTGCGGCTGATCGCCGTCGGCGAGCGCACGGCCGAGCTGACCCCCGCCGCGCCCGAGGAGCTGCCGCGCGCCCTGCGCGCCGCCGACGTCGGCTT
>DASYUP010000696.1:0-4546 GCA_036001185.1 Thermoanaerobaculia bacterium | reverse complement strand
CCCGGTGGCACCTGCGCTGCCGCTTTCGCCCTTCGACGACGGCCTGCCACAGGCTGGCCAGTGGCGTGACGGCTTTGCCATCGCCGACATGAACGAGGACGGGCGCCCCGACCTCGTGCACGCCCCCCCGCGCAAGGCCCTGGGTAGCCCGCCGGTGATCTACCTCGGCGATGGGGCGGGGCACTGGCGGCCCTGGAGCGAGGCGCGCTTCCCGGCCGACCTCACCTACGACTATGGCGACGTGGCGGTCGCCGACTTCGACCACGACGGCCATCTCGACATGGCGCTGGCGATGCACGTCATCGGCATGAATGTGCTGCTGGGCGACGGCAAGGGCAGCTTCCGCGACGCCAGCACCGGCATCGAGCCGTCGGCGGGGGCGAAGGAAAACCGCTTCACGTCGCGGGCCGTGCGCGCGCTCGATTGGGACGGCGACGGCTGGCCGGACCTGGTGGCGTTGGGCGAGGGGATGAGCCTGATCGTCGGCGGCAGCGGGCCGCCGAAGCCGCTGCAGGGCGGCCTGGGCATCGCCGTCTATCGCAATCTCCACGACGGCCGCTGGGAGCGCGCGGCGCTGCTCGACTCGGTGGTCCACGGCAACACCATGGCCTTCGGCGACTTCGACGGCGACGGCCGGCGTGACCTGGTGGTGGCCGCGAGCGTGCTGGGGCTGCGCCGTCTGGTGTACCTCGGGAAGGAGGCGGGACGCTGGGAGGAGCGCGAGCTCGACGTGCGTCCGCGCGCTTTCATCACCGCGGTGACCACGGGTGACCTCGACGGCGACCATCGCGACGACATCGCTCTCTCCTACGTGGGCGTCGAGGGGGACGAGGCGCGCAGCGGCATCGACCTCTTCCTCAGCCACACGGCTGGCGGCGAGCTCACGTGGCAGAGGCAGGGCCTCGCCGTGATGCCGGGCCGGGACGGCTACACCGCCCTCACCATCGGCGACCTCGACGGCGACGGGCGCAACGAGGTGATCGTCCTCGACGGCAGCGGCGGGCTGCAGACGTTTCTCGGCAAGGGCGGGGGCAAGTTCGCCGCCGCGGCGAAGGCGCCCATCCCGCCGCCGCTCGGTGGCTGCGCCGGCTACGACGTGCAGCTCCAGGACCTCGACGGCGATGGACGTCCGGAGCTGGTCGCCGAGTTCGCGGGGGAGGAGGGATCGGCGGCGGTGCTCGCGATGGTGATCGGGCCGCAGCCGTCCTGTCGCTCCAACGGCGCCATTCGCGCCTGGAAGCTCACCGCCGAACCGGCACGGTGATACGTTTGGTTGACAGCCGCGGCGGAGCTGCGTATAGTGCCGCAGCATAAGTCGCTTTCGCAGTTGCCTTCGGCCTCGAGTAACGCCGACTGAGTATTGAGACTTTTAACGGGAGGTGATGCTCGTTCTCGCAGAAGTGAGAGGGTTTTGTTCTCGTGTCAGAGCATCGTGTTTCTGCGATTTCGTTTCGAAAACCTGAGGAGATTGTCTACATGAAGCGTTTTACCGTGTGCCTCGCCATTGCGGGGCTGCTCGCGTTGGGCGGCCAGGCGTTCGCGGTTTCCGGCGCCATCGATGACGTGCCGGCCGCGACCCTGCTGCTTCCTTACTTCGAGCTCGACCTTGCCAACTCGAGCGGGGTGACCACCCTGTTCTCGATCAACAACGCCTCGGCCACCTCCCAGCTCGCACACGTCACGGTGTGGAGCACGGCGTCCATCCCGGTCCTCGACTTCGACGTCTACCTGACCGGTTACGACGTCCAGACCTTCAACATCCGCGACATCCTGGTCGGCGGCATCCTGCCGCAGACCGGCTTCGGCACCAGCAACCCGCTCAACTCGCCGGGCAGTCCGAAGGGGGCCTTCTCGTTTGCGAAGGTGAACTTCCCGAACTGCAACGCCTCGAACGCGCCGCCGGCTCCTCCGGTGTACAGCATCCCGGCGATCAGCCCGTCGTTCCTCGCCCACCTGCAGGCCCTGCTCACCGGCAAGAAGTCACCGGTGGACGGCACCTGCGCGGCCCGCAACCTGGGTGACAACATCGCCCGCGGCTACATCACCGTCGACAACGTGAACAGCTGCTCGCTGCTGTTCCCCTCCTCGACCGGTTACTTCATCAGCGGTGGCCTCGGCATCGCCAGCAACCGCAACACCCTGTGGGGCGACTACTTCTACGTCAACCCGGGCGAGAACTTCGCCCAGGGCGAGACGCTGGTCCACGTCGAGGCCGACGCGGCCGTCTTCGCCACCGCTGGCGAGTACACCTTCTATGGCCGCTACGTCGGCGGCACCGCCGCCGACAACCGCGAGGCGCTGGCGACCACCTTCGCCACCCGCTACCTCAGTGGCGGCGCCTTCACCGGCGGCACGACGCTGGTCGCCTGGCGCGACTCCAAGTTCCTGCCGGGCTTCAGCTGCACCCTCGGCCCCAACTACGGTGACCTCTTCGAGAACCAGATCGTCTCCTTCGACGAGCTGGAGAACCCGCTCACCGTCATCACCGGCGGTCCGTCGGGCGAGCCGCTGCCGGGCGCCCAGTGCACGTTCTGCGACGAGGCGCAGCGGGTGAAGGTCGGTACCGACATCGTCACCAACGCGGCGTTCGGTTGGCTCTACCTGAACCTCAACCACGCCACCGCGAACGATGCGACGCTCGGCGCGGGCTACACCAACATCGCCCAGGCGTGGGTGACGGCGGTGATGGATGCCTCCGGTCGGTTCAGCGTTGGCTTCGATGCCATCCAACTCGACAACGCCAACACGGCGGTCGTGGGTGGCATCTGCATCGGCGCCAACGGCTCCGCCACGCCGTGCCCGTAGAGTGACCTTGCGTGCGGCCGGCTCCTGTGCCGGCCGCATCGTTCTAGCCTTTCGCTTCTCTCTCTTCGGCGGGCCCGGTCTCCGGGCCGGGCCCGCCATCCTTTCCCGTGTCGAGGCGCGCCTTGCGCCGCTGCCTGCCGGGAGTTGCGCCTTCACGTCGGCCCCTCGTGGACGTGAGGGCGGAGGTCCTGGACCTTCTCCACCGTAGCAACGACCACACCCTCGGGAGATCCGCACGATGCCCTACCCGCCGCGCGTCCGATTGGCCTCGCGACTCACGCTCGCTGCACTGGCGATCCTCGCCGCGGCGGCACCAGCGTGGGGGCAGGGGTTCGACTCCACCAAGACACCGGCGACGGCGGTGCCGGCGGCGCGCTGGGGGCAGCTCGAGCCGCGCGCCATCCTCGGCGACACCAGCTGGTGGAACTTCGGCTCGACGCCGACCGACCTGCACCCCTTCTTTCACGACCTCGACGTCGAGAACGGCTGGCTCTTCGCCAGCACCGGCCGCGGGCTGATGGTCTGGGACCTGCGGACCGACCCCGCCAACCCGACGCGCACGGCCTACGCCTTTGCCGGGCCCAAGGACCGCAAGCCGTCGCCGGTGCCCGACTGGCACCAGAACGACACCAAGTTCTATCTCTTCGGCGTCGACGCGCCGGCCGGAGTCGACTCGGTGGTCGGCATGGCCTGCATTTCCGGCAACGGGTTCTTGATCTGGGACACTCGCGACAAGGCGAACCCGCGCCTGCTCTACCAGGATGACTCGAAGGAAGGCACGCAGGTCTACGCCGCTACCCTGGGCGGCCGGCACTACGGCTTCTACGCCGCGACCAGCGACAGGGTGCTCGTCTACGACCTGAGCGCCGCCCTGCAGCTACCCGGCCCCGCCGCCTGCATGGATGCGTCGCCGGCTTCCACTCCCTGCACCGGGGGCGGCGCCAAGGTCTACGTCGGCAAGCTGGCCACCGCCTCGGGCGCCAGCTACGTCGCCGGCGTCGGCACCTACCTGGCGGTCGCCGCCGGCAGCGGGGTGGAGATCTGGCAGGTGGCCGACCCGCGGGCAGCGACGCGGGTCTTCACCGTCAGCGGGGTCGGCTTCGTCAAGGGCGTGGCGATGTGGCAGCAGGGGAGCAGCTACTACCTGGCTGCCGTCGACATCGCCGGCAAGGCGCTCAAGATCTACGACCTCAGCTGCCTCGCCGGCGGCTCGTGCGCCAGCGCGCCACAGATCGGCAGCTTCCCGCTGACGACCACCAACGGCAGCGACTACCTCTACGTGACCTTCTCGCGGCGCGGCACCACGCCGTTTCTCTACGTCGGCGGCGACAACCAGTTCGGCGGCGGCGCGCAGCGCGAGTTCCTGCTCGACGTCAGCAACCCGGCAAGTCCCACCGACATCACGCCCAAGGCCGATGCCAGCGGCTACTGGGGCTGGTACTACTACGGCAATCCCACCGGCTTCAACTGGGTGATGCCGCGTTTCGGCAAGTTCTACGGCGACCACCTCTACCGCGCCGCCTTCTCGGTGATCGACGTGCACGCCTATGCCGGCGCCCTGCCGCCGGCGGCCGGATTCGGTTGGAACCCGGCCGAGGTCTATCCCGGCACGCCGGTCACCTTCATCGACCAGTCGACGGGCAACGTCACGTCGTGGAGCTGGACCTTCCAGGACGGCACCCCGGCGACGTCCAGCCTCGAATCCCCCGGCACGGTGACCTTCGCCACCGAGGGCAACAAG
>DASYUP010000695.1:0-2056 GCA_036001185.1 Thermoanaerobaculia bacterium | reverse complement strand
ATCGGTGGCCGTGCCGGCGAAGAGATAGCGGCCGTCGACCTGGGTGTTGGCGAGGTCGCGCACGCGGCCGGCGATCTGCTGGACCTGGTCGGCGAGGAGCTGGCGCTGATCGGCGCTGGTGCTGGCGTTGCGGGCCTGGAGGGTGAGCGTCCGCACCTGCCGGAGGGCGGTGGAGAGGTCGCCGAGAGTGGACTCGGCGGCCTTCATCGGGACGAGGGCCGCGTCCGTGGCGTCGCGGCGGCGCGTGAGCTCGGCGGCGTGGGACTGGGTGCGCAGGAGCTCCGCGATCTCGTTGGGCGCGTCGGAGGGATCCTGGATGCGGCGGCCGCTGCTGACGCGGTCGCGCGTGTCTTCGAGGCGTTCCTGGCCGCGCAGCAGCTCCGCGATGTGGTGCTGGCGGTTCTGATAGTTCGTGACGCGCATGGTCGTGGAAGTCTCCTTAGCCGCCGGTGCTCTGGATCAACGTGGAGAGCATCTCGTCGTAGGCCGAAAGCAGCCGGGCGGAGGCGGCGTAGCTGTGCTGGAGCTCCACCATCTGGGCGAGCTCCTCATCCAGGTTCACCCCGGATTCGGAGGCCTGGAGGTTCCGGATCTGATCGCGGCTGGCCTGTGCCTGCTCGGCGCTCTGGCGGCTGTCGCGGACCTGAGCGCCCACGGCGGCGACGAGCGCGTGGTAGCCGGGCAGGACGCTGCCGGGCGCGCTGCCCAGGTGGGCGATCGCGAGGGCGACGCTGCCGTCGGCGGCCGTCCCATCTCCGGCCACGAGGCGCTGCCGGTCGGCGACGAGCGCCGGGTTCACGGCCAGGTTGCCGCTGCCGTCGCTGACGAAGAACGCCTGGCCTGGCGCGCCGATGCGGTCGGTGCCGCTCTGGTGAAGGGTGTTGACGGCTGCCGCCAGCCCGTCGCGCACCGCGGCGATGCGCGCTCGGTAGTCGGGCAGGGCGGTGTCGATCCACTGCTGCTGCGCGGCCAGCTCGCCGCCGGGCGTGACGGCGCCTCCGGTGCCGCGCAAGATGACATTGGCCGCGGTGCCGGGCGCGATGTCGAGGGCGTCGACCTGTTCGCCCTGGACGAGCGTCATGCCGCCGAGGCTCACGATGAGGTCGCTGCCTGTCTGCCCGCTGACGGTGACGCCGGCGCGGCGGGTGAGCTCCCCCAGGAGCTGGTCGCGCTGGTCGAGCAGCTCGTTGGGGGCCGCTCCGGAAGACTGAGCCAGGCCGATGACGCGGTTCAGGTCGCCGACCTGCTGCGCGAGCTGGTTGATAACGGCCACATTCTCGCGGGCGGCGGTTGCCATGTCGCCGCGGAGCCCGTCGAGCCCGTCGGTCAGCTCCTGGAAGCGCGTGGCGGTGGCGTTGCCGGCGCGGAGCACGGCGTCGCGCGCGGCGGCGTCATCGGGGTGGCTGGCGAGCCCCGCAAAGGCGTCGAAGAAGCGGTCCAGGGTGGCCTGCAGGCCGGCGTCGCCAGGTTCCGAGAGCAGCGCTTCGACCTGGGTCGAGGTGCGCGCGTCGACGCCCGTGCGTCCGATCTGCGCCTCGAGCGAGGCCGCCACGCGATCCAGCCAGGCTGCGTGGGAGCGCATCACCTGGGCGACCTCGACGCCGCCGCCGGCCGCGAGCGGGGCGCCGGAGTGGTCGCCATCCTGCGCGCCCGGACCGGACACCGAGCGGAGGATCGCCACCTGCCGGCTGTAGCCGGGGGTGTTGGCGTTGGCGATGTTCTGCCCCGTGACTTCGAGCATGCGCTCGTGCGCCTGCAGGGAGCGACTGGCCAGGTTGATGCCGAAGAAAGACATCTATCCTACTCCTGAAAAGATCGTCGCGTCGGTGGCTTTTCCAGCTTCCATGACAGCGAGCGCGAAATGGTCGGCGGCGGCCATACCGAGTCGGAGCAGCTCCTGGTTGACAAGGATCTGCTGCCGGATGCGCCGGGCGGCGGCTGTTATCTCAGCCGCCGCCGGCCGAAACGGCGATTGAGAAGTGGGAGGGCGAGGCGCCCGCCGAGCCTGCGGAGCATTGTTCTCGGCGCCAGTCGGCTCGGCGGGAGCCTCGCCCTC
>DASYUP010000694.1:0-3205 GCA_036001185.1 Thermoanaerobaculia bacterium | reverse complement strand
GCACCGTCGTGGCGGCGGTTGCGCACCTCGATCTCGTAGTCGCAACCCGTCGCCAGCGCCTGGCTCCAGGCGGTCACGCAGCGCTCGTGGTCGTCGGGATGGACGACGAGGCGCGCCCAGTCGCGCGCGTTCTGCTCCGGCGACAGGCCGCAGTAGCGGAGCCAGCGCTCGCTCGCCCAGGTGATGACGCCTTGCGGGTCGGCGCTCCAGATCATCGACGGCGCGGTGTCGGCGGCGAGCCGGAAGGCGCGCTCGCTCTCGCGCAGCCGCGCCTCGCTGCGGCGCAGCGCCTGCTGGGCACTCTCGCGCTCGTCGGCCTCGAGGATCAGCCTGCGGTTCTGGCTCTGCAGCCGCCGCCGCGACTCGTGGAGGGACTCGCAGACGAGGGCGATGCCAGTGCCGCAAACGAGGAACAGCGCCAGCGCCACCGCCTCGGCGGTAGTGGCCACCCGCAGCGAGTCGTACGGCGGCACGAAGAGGTAGGTGCCGAGCAGGGCGCCGAGGGCGGTGGCAAGCACGGCGGGGCGAAAGCCACCGACCCAGCCGGCGAGGATCACCGGCAGGACGAAGGGAATCACCGGCGCCACGTCGCCGAGGGCGGGGGCGAGCGCCAGACGCAGCGCCCCTACCGCCGCCGTGGCGACCACGGCCACCGCGTAGCCCCGTACGCTGGGGGGCGTGTTGCGCATGTTGAGTGCCGGGATTTTCCGACCGGGCCAGAGGAACCGCACGTCGGACCCAGTCTGACTCTAGCACCGACTTCGGCTGTCAGTTTGATGACTGCCGGAGCCGACCAAGCCAGGCCCGCATCTCGGGGAAGCGAAGCAACGCGGCGCCGCCCAGGTAGGCGACGACGAAGCCGCCGAGGACGAGCGCCGACACCAGCCATCGGTTGGATCCAGCGGCGAGCCACCAGAGGCCGCCGGCCAGGGCAGCGGCCCCCAGCGCCAGCGCCGTCATCCGACCCACCGCCCCCCACGGCAGTACCAGCGCCGGGAGCCGGCGGCGCGCCCCGCGCGCCAGCAGCGCCAGCTCGACCCAGGCGCCGGCGGAAGCGCCCAGCGCGAGCCCCACCGCTCCCAGGTGCAGCTCGTGACCGCCCCGCCCTGCCGGCAGCCAAGCGTTGACGATGAAGCGATCCAGCCAGTACATGAGCAGCCCGCCGCCCCCCACCGAGACCACCATCCGCAGCACTGCCAGCCGCGCCGGGTAGCGCGTCTCATGGAACGAGTAGAAGAGGTTCTGCAGCAGCCGCGAGGTCGTCGCCGGCAGCAGGCCGACGGTGAAGCCGGCGAGCACCAGGGTGACCAGCAGCTGGTCCGCCAGTCCGAAGTTGCCATGCTGGAAGACCACGCCAACCACCAGCCAGCCGAAGGCGAGGAAACCGACCGCCGCCGGCAGGCCGAGGAAGGAGATCTGCCGCCAGGCGACCTCGAGCCGGCGCAGCCGCGCCTCGTCACCCGACAGGCGCGACATCTCCGGCAGCTCGGTGACCGCCACCGAGGTGGCGAAGATACTCACCGGCAGCAGGAAGAGGGTCATGCCGAAGCGCAGCGCGCCGCTGGCGCCGGCGGCCGCCAGCGAGGCGAGCACGAAGTCGAGGTAGCCCGAGAGCTGCATGGCACCGCGGCCCGCCACCACCGGCCCGAAGGCGGCGAGGGCCTCGCGCACTCCCTCCACTCTTGTGCTGATCGACACCTGCAACCCGTGGAGCAACCGGAAGACCGTCGGCAGCTGTACCGCTAGCTGCAGGAAGCCACCGGCCAGCGCTCCCCAGGCCGCCGCGTAGAGCAGCTTGTTCTTCGCCTCGACCGTCATCTGCGGTCCGCCGAGCGTGCTCCCGGCGACGAGCAGGGCGGCGATGATGGCCACGTTCCACAGCACCGGCGCGAAGTAGGGGAGGAAGAAGCGGCGGTGACTGTTGAGGACCGCCAGCGCCCACGCCGAGAGGACGAGGAGGCCGGCCATGGGGAAGAGCACGCGCACCTGCTGCACCGTGAGGGCGAAGCGGTCGGCGGGGAGGGCGCCGACCGCCACCAGGGCGGCGTCGTTTCGGAAGCCGGGGGCGGTGAGCTTCACCAGACGCTCGGCGAACACCACGCCGGCGACCGCCAGCGCGCCGGCGGCGATGATCAGCAAGCCCAGCACGGCGCCGGCAAACCGGCGCGCCTTGTCCTCGCGCTTCTCCGCCAGCATGCGCGAGTAGAAAGGAATGAAGGAGGCCGAGAGCGCCTGGTCGCCGAGCAGGTTCTGCAGCAGGTTGGGCATGCGCATGGCGATGCTGTACACATCCGCCCACACGCCGAGACCGAAGTAGTAGCCGGTGATCGACTCGCGCAGGAAGCCGGCGGCGCGGGAGAGGAAGATGGCGGCGGCGGCGCGCATCGCATGGCGGCCGCTGCGTCCCACCGGCGGCGGGCCTGCCGCCGGCGCGGCGCCGCGATCGATGTCAGGAACTGCAGGGGCGATTGGCTGCGCGGCGTCCTCGCGCTCGGCGTCGAGGGCGGCTCGCTCGCGGGCTCGCTGCGGCTCGTCCGCCCCTTCGCCCACGCCCGGCTAGCCCATCAGGGCGCGGCCGCGCTGGTGGCCCATGCGGCGGGCGATCAGCATCGCCATCTCGAGCGCCTGCTCGTAGTTGAGGCGGGGATCGACGAACGAGCGGTAGTCGCGATGCAGGTCTTCCTCGGCGAGGCCGCGGGCGCCGCCGACGCACTCGGTGACGTCCTCGCCGGTGAGCTCGAAGTGGACGCCGCCGAGGTAGGTGCCCAGGTCGGCGTGCACCTCGAAGGCCTGCTCGAGCTCGCCGAGGATGTCCTCGAAGCGGCGTGTCTTCTTGCCGTTCCGGGTGTCGCGGGTGTTGCCGTGCATCGGGTCACAGCACCAGAGCACGCTCTTGCCGCTCGTGCGCACCGCCTCGATCAGCGGCGGCAGGCCGCGCGCCACCTGGCCGACGCCGAAGCGGTGAACCAGCGTGATCCGCCCCGGCTCGCCGTCGGGATCGAGCACGGCGAGCAGCTCGCGCAACATCTCCGGTGTGGTCGCCGGACCCACCTTGAGGCCGATGGGGTTGCGGATGCCGCGGAAGTACTCGACGTGGGCGCCGGCCGGATCAGAGGTGCGCATACCGATCCAGGGCAGGTGGGTCGACAGGTTGTACCACCCCGTGCGGTGCGGCACGCGGCGGGTCTGCGCCTGCTCGTAGGGG
>DASYUP010000693.1:0-1979 GCA_036001185.1 Thermoanaerobaculia bacterium | reverse complement strand
CAAAGCCGCGCGAGACGGCGCTCTCGGTCGGCCGCGAGAGCATCTACCAGGTGGCGTCGGCGCGCCTGTCCACCGGGCCGGTGATCTCCGGCTCGCTGGAAGCCGAGAAGGAGGCGACCGTCGCCGCCGAGGTGTCCGGCCCGGTCCTCGCCACCGCCGCCGAGGAGGGGCAGCCGGTCGCCGCCGGCGCCCTGCTCGCCCGCCTCGACGATCGCGCGCTGCGCGAGGCCCTGCTGTCGGCCCAGAGCGCCATGCGCTCGGCCGAGCAACAGGTGACGGTCGCCCGGCGCAACGCCGAGCGGGCCGAGACGCTGCTGCAGGGCGGGGCGATCCCCGAGCGCGACGCCGAGACGGCCCGCTGGAACGTCACCAGCGCGCAGGCCACGCTCGCCGACGCCCGCTCGCGCGCCAGCTTCGCCAGCGAGCAGGTGAAGAAGACCGTGGTGCACGCGCCCTTCCGCGGCATCGTCAGCAAGAAGTCGGTGTCGCCCGGCGACACCGTGCAACCGGGCACGGCGCTCTACACGGTCGTCGATCCCACCCGCATGCGCCTGGTCGCCCACGTCCCGGCGGAGGGGATCGCCGCCCTGCAGGTGGGCACACCGGTCGAGTTCACCGTCGCCGGTCTGCCCGGCCAGCGCTTTACCGGCCGGGTCGAGCGCATCAATCCGCTGGCCGACCCCGCCACCCGCCAGGTGGAGATCCACGTCGCGCTGCCCAACGTCGAGGGGCGTCTGGTAGGTGGCCTCTACGCCGAAGGGCGGGTGTCGACGGCAGCCCGCGAGGCGCTCGCCGTGCCCGCCGCCGCCATCGACCGCTCGCTGGGGCAGCCGGCGGTGCTGCGCGTCAGCGCCGATCGCGTCGAGCGGGTACCGGTGAGCCTGGGCATCGTCGACGAGGACGCCGAGAAGGTGGAGGTGCGCTCAGGAGTCACCGCTGGCGACATCGTGCTGGTCGGCGCCGCGCGCGCCATCACGCCGGGCGCCAAGGTCATCGTGCAGGGCAGCGGCGCCGCGGCGCCGGCGGGCGACCACGCCGCCGACGCCGGCGGCAAGTCGCGTTCCGAGGGGGGGTGAGCCACATGTTCCTATCCGATCTCGCCATCAAGCGCCCCACCGTCACGGTGGTGACGATGCTGGCCCTCATCATCTTCGGCGTCTTCGCCCTCTGGTCACTGAAGGTCGACGAGTTCCCCGACGTCGCCGAGCCGGTGATCGCGGTGTCGATCGTCTATCCGGGCGCCTCGCCGGAGGGCGTCGAGCGCGAGGTGCTCGATCCCATCGAGGAGGCGATATCCGGCACCAGCGGCATCGACAAGATGCAGTCGACGGCCCAGGACGGCTTCGCCCAGATCATCGTCTTCTGGCACTACGACAAGGACCTCAAGGAGGCGTCGCAGGACATCCGCGACGCCATCTCGCGCATCCGCAACGACTTGCCGCCGGAGATGAAGGAGCCGGTGCTGTCGCGCTTCGACCCGGGGGAGATGCCGATCGTCTCCGTCATCCTCTCCTCCAAGTCGATCCCGGCGCCGCAGCTCACCCGCGTGGCCGACCCCGACCTGGTCAAGGAGCTGCGCGGCGTCGCCGGCGTCGCCGACGTGCGGCTGCAAGGCAAGATCGAGCGCGAGATGACCGTCGAGCTCGAGCCGCAGAAGCTCGACGCCGCCGGCGTCACCGTGGCCGACGTCGTGCGCGCCATCCAGGCGCAGAACATGGCGGCCCCGGTAGGGCGCGTCAACGATGCCTTCAGCGAGCGCACCATCCGCCTCAAGGGGCGGCTCGGCGACGCCCGCGACTTCGACCAGGTGGTGGTGGCGCAGCGCGGCAGTCGCCTCGTCCGCCTCGCCGAGCTGGGCCACGCCAGCGACGGCACCGAGGAGCCGCGCACCCTGGCGATCTTCAACGGCGAGCAGGCGATCGGCCTCGACGTCATCAAGGCCAAGGGCTACTCGACGGCCGACGTCGCCACCCGCGTCA
>DASYUP010000692.1:0-3748 GCA_036001185.1 Thermoanaerobaculia bacterium | reverse complement strand
GCGGCCGCTCGACGCTGGCGCGCGCCCTCCACCGCGCCAGCGGCCGGCGTGGTCCCCTGGTCGAGGTGGACCCGGCGACGGTGCCGGCGACGCTCTTCGAGAGCGAGCTCTTCGGCCACCGCGCCGGCGCCTTCACCGGCGCGACCGGCGACGCCGAGGGACGGGTGGCGCGCGCCGAGGGCGGGACGCTGGTGCTCGATCAGGTGGAGGAGATCCCGCTGGCGGCGCAGCCGAAGCTGCTGCGGCTCCTCGCCGAGCGGCGCTACCGCCCGCTCGGCGGCGAGGAGCGCACCGCCACCGTGCGCTTCGTCGCCCTCGGCAGCGAGAGCCTGCCGCGGCGGGTGCGGCAGGGGCTCTTTCGCGCCGACCTCTACTACCGTCTCGAGGTGCTCGCCTTCCGGGTGCCGCCGCTGCGCGAGCGGCGCGGCGAGCTGCCGGCCCTCGCCGGCGCGCTGCTCGCCGACCTCGGCGCCCGCCTCGGGCGGCCGGCGCCGCCGCTCGCCACCGACGCCCTCGCCTGGATGGCGGAGCACGCCTGGCCCGGCAACCTGCGCGAGCTGCGCAACGTGCTCGAGCGCGCCATGGTCCTGGGCGACGGCGCGGCGCTCGACCCGCTGCCGCCGCGCGAGCTCGCCGGCGCCCGCCCGCGGCCGCTCGTCGAGGTCGAGCGCGAGGAGATCGCCAAGGCGCTCGCCCACACGCGCGGCCATCAGGGCAAGGCCGCGGCCCTGCTGGGGATCAGCCGCAAGGCGCTGTGGGAGAAGCGCAAGCGCTACGGCATCCCGTGATGGCCGAGCTCCATCCGGTGCTCTCGGCCGAGCAGCGTGCCGCGCTGGTCCGCGGCGGCACCGAGCACTTTCACGCCGGCCGTTTCTTCGACGCCCACGAGGCCTGGGAGGAGATCTGGCGCTCGACGACGCCGGAGCCGCGCGACCTCTTCCAGGGCCTGGTGCAGCTCGCCGCCGCCTTCCACCACCTGCAGGTGCGACGGCGGCCCGACGTGGCGCGGCGGGTGCTCGTCAGGGCGCGGCGGCGGCTCGCGGCGCTGTCCGGCGACGCCGGCGGCCTCGATCTCGGCGCTCTACTGCCACAGCTCTCTGCCTGGGACGCGTGGCTCGCCGCCCCCGTGGGCCCAGCGCCGCCGATGCCGTCGCTGAGCTGGCGGGACGCTCCGCAATAGGGGCGGGCGCTTGGCTTGTCTCGGCCCCGCGCGTCTTCGCTGACGGCGTCACTACCCGCGCCGCGCCACGTAGAGCACGTGCGCGTGGGGATAGCCGGCGCCGAGGTCGATCGCTTCGCCGGCGGCGAAGCCCGCCCGCGCCAGGCGCGCCAGCACCTGTTCCTGGTCCTCGTAGCTGAAGGCGTGGCCGAGAGTGAGGCCGAGGCGGTCGGAGATCCGCTCCTGCGTGCGATTCCAGCGCGCCTTCCAGCGGTGCCCGGGGTCGAGGTCCTTGAGTAGCAGCAGACCCCCCGGGCGCAGGCGCGCGCGCAGGGCCAGCAGCAGCCCGTCCCATTCGGCGAGCGGGAAGCGGTATAGCACGTCGAGCAGCGCGACGGCGTCGAAGCGGCCGCCGACCGCCTCGAGGTAGCCGGCGACGAAGCGGACCTTGGGATGTCGGAAGGTGGTGAACAGCTTCCGCCGATCGGGGTCGAGGGCCACCACCGAGGCACCGGCGTGCTCGGCGGCGAGCAGGGAGAGCGTGCCGTGGCCGGCGCCGACGTCGAGCAGCCGCGCGCCCGGCGGCAGCCGGCCAACCACCGCCGCGAAGGGGCAGGAAAGGAAGCGGCCGTAAGCGTGCAGCCGCGCCGTCAGTGGGGCGGCGGCGTAGGCACGGCGGAGCGTAGCGAGGGCGGCGCGGCGGTCCACGGGGACCGAGAGTACAATCGCCGCCCGCTTGCGATCGAGACCTCACGCAGCTGTGGCGAGCTCACGGCCTCCCTGGCGCTCCGCCGCCGCCGTCGCCGGGCTGGCGGCAGTCGCCGCCGCACGCCTGCTGAGCTTGCCGGCGACGTTCTGGGAGCTCGACGAGGTGCTGTTCGTGCGTGGCGTCGAGCGCTTCGACCCGCTGCACCATCGGCCGCACCCTCCCGGGTACCCGCTGACCATCGGGCTCGGTAAGCTGGCGCGCTGGCTGACGGGCGACCCTTTCGCCGCGCTCGTCGCGGTGTCGGTGGTGGCGTCGCTGGTGGGGTACCTGGCGCTGGTCGACGCCTTCGCGCGGCTGCTGCCCGCGAGGTGGAGCGCGACCGACACGCGGGCCGTCGCCGTCGGCGGCGCGCTGCTCTTTGCCCTCTCGCCGTCGATGCTGGTCCACGGGCCGCTGGCGCTCTCCGATGCCCCGGCGATGGCGTTCGTGGCCCTGGCGCTGGCGGCGGCGGCGCGGCTCGGCGCCGGCGGTGGGACAGCGAGGAGCGACGGGGTCGCCGCGCTCGCCCTTGGCGGCTTCGCCGCCGCCGCCATCGGCTGCCGGCCCCAGCTGGCGGTGGCGGTGGTGCCGATGGTCGTCGCGGCGTTGGTCGTCGCTGGACGCGCGTCGGGGCAAGCCCCGCCCCTACGCTGGAAGAGGATCGCAACGTCCGCGGAGCTGAGAGAGGAGGAGTCGGCGTCGCCCGCGTTGCACACCCCGGACGTCCGAGCGGCGGAGCCTGCCACGCCACCACGACGAAACTGGCTGCTCGCTGCGATCGGCTTCGGCGCCGTGGCGCTCGCCTGGCTGTGGCCGCTGGTCGCCGCCTGCGGCGGTCCACGCGGGCTGGTGGGCCTGCTGCGGCGGCAGGCGGGGCTGGTGGCCGCCGCCGACGCCGACGCCGCCCGCGCCGGGTTCTCGCGCGCCGCGCTGCTCGCCCGCTTCGTCGCTCACCCCTGGGGGCCGAAGGCGCTGGCGCTGCCGGTTCTCGTGCTCGCCCTCCTCGGTGCGGCGGCGCTGCTCCGCAGCGGCGGGCGCCGTGCCCTGCCGCTGCTGGTTCTCGCCGCCGCCAACCTCGCCTTCGCGCTGGCGGTGATGGACCCCGGCGACGCGGTGCGCTATGCCCTGCCGACGCTGCTCGGCGTCGCCTTCCTCGCCGCCGTCGGCCTGCGTGCCCTGGCCACCAGCCTGCGCGCGCCGGCCGCGATGTGGGCCGCCGTCGGCGTCCTCGCCGCCGGCTTCGTCGCCTACACACTGCCGCTGCTGCACGAGCGTCGGTTGACCCCGTCGCCGCCGGCGCAGGCGCTCGCCTGGGCGGCGGCGCACCTGCCCCGCCAGGCGCTGCTGGTGATCGATCCGCCGCTCGCGCCGCACGCCGCGGAGGGGCTCGCCGACCGCGATCTGGCCCTCGCCGACCCGGGGCTCTCCGCGCTGGCGCGCGCCGGCGATCGCCCGGCCTGGCTGCTCGCCGACGGCGACAGCCGGTGGCCGGGGGCGGTGACCTTTGCCTGGCCGCCGAGCGACGCCTACGGCAAGCTGACCCGCGGCTACTACCGTGTCGTCACCTGGAGCCCGATACCCCCCGCCTGCGCCTACGACGCACGGCGCGGCGTCTACGGCTGGGAGCCCAGCCCGCGGCAGCCGCAGTGGCGCTGGCTGGACGAGGAGGCGGTGCTGCGCCTGGCGCCGCGCGGCGCGGCGGCGGTCGAGCTGGTGCTGGGGCTGCCGGCGTCGGCGCCGGCGCCGACGGTGGTCGCCGCCGATGTGGCGGGAGGAGTGCCGTTGATCGCCAGCGTGCCGCGCGGCGGCAGCACCACGCTGCGCTTTCGTCTGCCGCCCCC
>DASYUP010000691.1:0-9719 GCA_036001185.1 Thermoanaerobaculia bacterium | reverse complement strand
GGTGGGCACGCCGTTGGGGATCACCCGCAGCACGATCGAGTAGGTGCCGCGCTGCTGGAAGACGTTGACCCGGAAGCGGGTCTTGCCGGGGATGGCGTAGGAGGCGTCGGTCGAGCCGGTTTCCACCAGGGTGCGGATCTTGTCGGCGTCGCCGCGCAGCACGTGCAGGGCGATGGTCTCGGTCTGAAACGGCGTCAGCCGCTGCAGCCCGAACACCGGCACCGCCTGCAGCGTGCCGTCGATCTCCACCTGCGGCGGGCGCCCGACCGAGAAGTTGAGGTCGGAGACGCGCTCGGAGACCTTGAGCACCGCCTCGAGCCAGGTGTCGAGGTTGAAGTTCTTCATGGCCGGGGTGGGCGGCGAAAAGCCTAACACGAGGCTGCCGGTGAAACCTGGCACCGCGCTCGCTCGTTGACTCTCTCGTGGAGGACGTCACCGCTCGCCGCCGCATCGCCGTCCGGCCAGCTTGCGCCCTGCTCGCCTGCGCCCTGCTGGCCAGCGGCTGCTGGCGGCTCCGCCCGGCCGCTCCGCCGCTGGAGTCGCGCCTCGGTCGCAGCGAGGTGCGGGTCTTCTCGGCCCCCTACCCGCTGGTGGCCGGCGTCACCGTCCGCGGTGCCGGCATCCCCGAGCGGCTGGCGCGCCTTGCCTACACCCGCGTGCGCCGGCGACCCACCGCCCCCGGCGAGTACTTCTGGGGCGAGCACGTGCTGTGGATCTATCGCCGCGGCCATCGCTGGGGCGGGCGCGACTGGCCGCCGCGGCTCGTGCGCCTCGACCTCGACTCCGCCAGCGGCACCGTCGAGGCGGTCGCCTCGGCGCGGCGGTGGCCGCTCGCCGGCCCGATGGCCGGCGCCTGGCTCGAGCCCGAGGTGCTCTCCGAGGCCCTCGACGGCCGCCGCGCGCCGCGGCTGCCAATCAACCTCGACGAGCTCCCCGAGGCAGTCTGGCGCCCGGTGCTCGCCGCCGAGGACCACCGCTTCTTCGAGCACGGCGGCGTCGACCCGCGCTCACTGGGGCGGGCCCTGCTCGAGAACCTGCGCGCCGGCGGGGTGGCGCAGGGCGGCAGCACGCTCACCCAGCAGCTGGTGAAGAACCGCGACTTGACCCCCAGCCGCACTCTCGGCCGCAAGGTCTCCGAGGCGCTGCGCGCGCTCGACGTCGACAGCCAGCACGACAAGCGCGAGATCCTCGAGGTCTACCTCAACCACGTCTACCTCGGCCAGGTCGATGGCTTGGCGGTACACGGCCTGGGGACGGCGGCGATGGCCTTCTTCGGCCGCCCTGCCGACGCGCTGACCCTGCCGCAGGCGGCGCTGCTCGCCGGCCTCATCCGCAGCCCCAACCGCCTGTCGCCGCTGCGGCACCCGGCGGAGGCGCTGGCGCGCCGCGACCAGGTGCTGGCGCGCATGGCCGACCTCGGCTGGATCAACCGCGCGCAGGCGGCGGCGGCGCAGGCAACGCCGCTGGGCCTGGCGCTGGTGCCGCTGCGGCCGCCGATGGCCGGCAGCTTCGTCGCCTGGTCGGCGGCGCTGGCGCGTCAGGTGACGCCGTCGCGCCTCGCCCGCGGCCGCGGGGTGGTGCTGGAGACAACCCTCGACCCGTTGCTGCAGGCGCAGGCCGAGGCGGCGGTCGAGCTGTCCCTCACGCGCCTGCGCCGCGACCACCGCGGGCTGCGGTCGGTGCCGCTCGGCGCCGCGCTCGTCGCCCTCGATCCCGACAGCGGCGACGTGCTCGCCTACGTCGGCTCGTTGCCCGGCTCGCTGCCCGGCGGCTTCGATCGTGCGCGCCAGGGGCGTCGCCAGCCGGGCTCGCTCGTCAAGCCGCTGGTGCTGCTCGAGGCCTTCGAGGGGTGCGGCGGCGAGCCGCTCTACCCGGCGAGCCGCATCGCCGACGAGCCGCTGGAGCTGCCGCTCCCCACCGGCGCCGTCTGGCAGCCGGTCGACGCCGACCGCCGCTTCCTCGGCACCGTCACCGTGCGGGAGGCCCTGCGGGCGTCGCGCAACGTCCCCTTCGTGCGCGTGGCGCGCCGCTGCGGCTTCGAGGCGACGGCGGAGCGCCTGCGCGCGGCCGGTCTGCCGCTACCGGCGCCGGCGCCGCCTTCGTTCGTGCTCGGCGCCGTCGAGGCGACGCCGCTGGCGGTGGCGCGCGCCTACACCGTGTTCGCCACCCCCGGCGAGTCGGTGCGGCCGCGGCCGCTCTCGCGCGTCGAGAAGCCCGGCGGCGCGCGGCTCGAGCGCTTCTACCCCGACCGCCGACGCGTCGTCTCACCGGCCTCTGCGTACCTGGTCATCGACCTGCTGCGCGACGCCGCGCTGCACGGCACGGCGAGCGCTGCCGCCATACCAGGCCTCGTCGTGGCAGCGAAGACCGGCACCACCTCCGAGCAGCGTGACGCCTGGCTCGCCGGACATGCGGGCGGCCTCGTCACCGTCGTCTGGGTGGGGCGCGACGACGGCCGGCCGCTCGGCCTCACCGGCTCGCAGGCGGCGGCGCCGCTGTGGCGCGAGTTCATGCGCCGCGGCGCGCGGCTGCGCCCGCCGCGGCACCTCGAGCGGCCGGAGCTGGTGGTCGACCGTTACGTCGACGGTAGCAGCGGGCTGCTGGTTCGCTCGTGGAGCAGCAACGCGCGGCTCGACGTCTTCCGCGAGGACGCTCTGCCGCCGCGCGATCGCTTCTGGCGCCTCGACGACGACGTGCCGGTGGTGCGTTAGTTGGTTGGCTATTTGCCACGGAAAAGGCCGCCCACCGTCGTCATCGCGAGCGCAGCGAAGCGATCTCGACGTTGCGCCGTCGAGATTGCTTCGTCGCTCCTCTCCTCGCAATGACGAAGTCGAGAGCGGCGACAAAGCTGAAGACGCTCGCTGCCATGCCGCACTGGCCGCCGGTGAGCCACGTGGGCCCCGTATAGGTGATCTCGAACAGGTGGCCGGGCACGGCGTCGCCACTGCGGTCAGGAGCCCGTCCACGAGAAGCCGGGTGGCGGTCCAGCCTCCGGCCGGCTCCCGGTCGTCCGTTCTGATGAACGGAGCTGTGCGGGTTGTGTGCAACTGCGATGCCGAGGAGACGCAACTCTGCTGACACCACGCTGTCAGCAGCCCCCCCGTAGCCTCTCCCTCGGACCGCGATGGACGCGCAAAGAGGAGAGACGCGAGGCAGCGGCGCAGCACGCGAGCGCGTCGCATCGAGGCGTATCCCAGCGGACGGAGCCGCGCCGTACCTCGGGCGCGGTCAGCGCGGCCCGCGGGCAGGCTCGACGCCGGCGAGCCCCCCGATTCCCATGAGCGTCATCGTGAAGTCGGGGACGGAGAGCGTCAGCGAGGTGCCGTCGGGCGACACGCCGAGCGACTCGGGCTGCAGCTCCGGAGCGAACCCCGCCACCGGGCGCAGGCCGCTCACCGGGTCGAGCGTTTCCGCGAAGGCGATGCGGCTCACACCAGTGCGGCCCTCGGCGTCGACGCTGATCACCAGCAGACCGCGGCCGTCGCGCGCCCAGCGCAGCCGGCCGATCGAGGCCGGGTTCAGCACGAGCACCGTGCTGCGCGCGAGCGCGCTGTCACTCAGGAGCACGGCGCCGCCGACAGGAGCGCCGTCGGCGAGTCGCACCACCCGTAGCTCCAGCGCGCCGTGCTCCGCCTGCGTGTGATAAGCGACGAAGCGCCCGTCGGGAGAGACCTCGGGGTGGCTCACGACGGGGTCTCGCACCAGCCACTGCTGGGCGGTGCCGTCGAGCCGCACCCGCCAGAGCCCGCGCTTCCTAGGATTGCCCGACACGTAGGTCACCCAGCCGTCGGGGCTCGCCGTGGGGCTCTCGGCGTCGAAGCCGTCGTGTGAGAGCTGGCGTGCTGCGCGGCCGTCGGCGTCGGCCGTCCAAACCTCGAAGTGGCCCGTGCGGTTGGAGCTCCAGAGGAGGCGCCGGCCGTCGGCGGAGAACCCCGGGTCCCAGTCGTCGGCGGGGTCGTCGGTGAGCCGTCGCAGGGCGCCCGTCGCCCGATCGACGGCCCAAAGATCGAGGTTTCCCGTGCGGCTCGACGAGAACACGACCCGTGCGCCGTCGGCAGAGTAGACCGGCTGCCGGTCCATGGTGTCGCCGGCGGTGAGCCAGCGCCCTTCGCCGGCGCCGCCACCGGCCTCCGCCGCCGGCCGCGGGCCCAGCGGCAGCTCGCGCAGGTGCGCGCGCCGCGTCACGACGTCGATGACGGCCGTGCCGGGGCCGAGCACGTCGACCGTGCGCGCCACTTGTGGGAACGAGAGGAGCACGCGCGGCTTGCCGCCGCCGGCCTCTTGTACGACGAGCCGGCTCGCGGGCGTGTACAGCGTCACCTGCTCGGACTGGGCGTAGAGCAGAGCCTTGCCTCGACGCAGCCAGGCCGGCGCGGAGACGGAGCCGCCGGCGAGGATCGGCAGCGAGCGCACCTCGCGGTCGGCGACGTCGACGATCCGCAGGTCGTCGCCGACGCTCATCAGCGCTCCGCTGGCGACGACGGCAACGCGATCGCCAGCGGGTGACCAGCGCGGCGAGGCGAGCGAGCGCCCGTCCGTGGGGGCGTCGAGCAGCTCTTCGGCGCTGCCGTCGGCGCCAGCGGCGCCGAGCGTCCATCCCCCACCCGCTCTTTGGCGCACGAAGCAGACCCGCGTGCCTTCCGGCGACCAGTCTCCTTCGATCGCTCCGGGGACGACGCGCCGCGGCTCGCCGCCGAGGGCAGCCACGCGGTAGAGCGAGGTGGTCCCGCCCTCGTGGCGTGCGAAGAGCACGCTCGTGCCGTCGGGCGAGAAGCGCGGCGCGTCGTCGGGACCCGCGGTGAGCGCCGCCTCCTCGCCGGTCGCGAGCTCGCGCAGCCAGATCCGCGGCTGTCCGTCGCGGCGCGAGACGAACGCAAGGGTACGGCCGTCGGGAGCCACAGCCGCAGCCCAGTCGCGGCCCGAGTAGCTGAGCGGGCGCAGTCGCGGTGCGAGCGGTGCCGGCGTCGACCACCTGCCGCCGAGGAAGAGGATGACGGCGACCGCCGCGGCCCCCACGCCCGCGCGCCATCCCCAGCGACGGGGCGCTTTCGCCGCCGCCGCACCCGGCTCGTCGAGCGGCTCCTCGCGGGCGAGGGTCTCACCACCGCCCAGCGCGAAGGCGAGGTCGTGCGCGTTCTGGAAGCGTTCGTCGGGCCGCTTTTCCAGGCAATGGCGGATGATCCGTCCGAGCTCGGCAGCGGGGCCGGTGGCGAGCGTCTCGAGCAGCGGCGGCTCCTCGAGCAGGATGGCGGCGAGCGTCTCGACGGCGGATGGCGCCTGGAACGCGCGCTGACCGGTGACCATCTCGTAGAGCACGCAGCCGAGGGAGAAGATGTCGGATCGGCCGTCCACCGTCTCGCTGCGGATCACCTCGGGCGACATGTAACCGACGGTGCCGAACACCATCCCGGCCGCGGTGCGCCACTGCTCCGGCCCGCCGATCTCGTCCTCGACGAGGCGCTGGCGGGCGAGACCGAAGTCGAGCAGCTTGACCGTGCCCGAGCGCGTGAGGAAGAGGTTGTCGGGTTTGACGTCGCGATGCACGATGCCGCGGTCGTGGGCGGCGGCGAGCGCGCGCGCCACCTGGGTGCCCCACTCGCGCACGCGGCGCGGGGGCGGCGGTCCCGCCGCCAGCCGCTCGGCGAGGGTCTCCCCTGCCAGCAGCTCGGTGACGGCAAAGCGAGTGCTCCCCTGCTCGCCGATGTCGTGGAGGGCGAGGATGTTCGGATGCGACAGCGCGGCCACCGCGCGCGCCTCGCGCTCGAAGCGGTTGAGGGCGTCGACGTCGTTGCCGAGCCGCTCGGGGAGCACCTTGACGGCCACCTCGCGGCCGAGGCGGTTGTCGCGCGCGCGCCAGACCTCCCCCATGCCGCCGGCGCCCAGCGGAGCCAGGATCTCGTAGGGGCCGAGGCGGTCACCTGCGCGCACTGGGGAGCTCTCCCTGGGTCGCGCCGATGATACCCGCCGCGCGCGGCCTTCCGCCGCCCCGCGATGCCTGGGCGCTGCCGACGCGCCGCGACCGCAGGGGTGCGGGGTGTCGTGCCGCGTGCGCGCAACTCTGCTGACACCACGCTGTCAGCAGGCCCGCCCTAGCCTCCCCTCCAGGCCGCGATGGACGCGGCCCGTTACCCGAAGAGGTGAGCTCATGTTGCAGCCCAGTGTTCCCGCCTGGTTCGAGATTCCCACCAAGGACCTCGATCGCGCCACCCGCTTCTACGAGGCGCTGTTCGACGCCAAGCTCATGCGCGAGGAGATGGGGCCGATGGCGATGGCGGTGTTCCCGTTCGAGAAGCCGCATCCGAGCGGCGCCCTGGTGCGTGCCGAGGGGTACCAGCCCTCCACCACGGGAGCGGTCGTCTACCTCAACGTCGCCGACATCCGGCCGGTGCTGGCTCGCGTTCCCAAGGCCGGCGGCGAGGTTCTGCTGCCGCTCACCAAGCTGCCGGACGAGGGGGGCGTCTTCGCCCAGGTGCGCGACAGCGAGGGCAACCGCGTCGGCCTGTTCTCACGCGCCTGAGAGCCCATCCGGCTCGCACGAAATCGCGCCCGCATAACATCGGCGGGTGCGGCGCGCCGACCGGCTGTTTCTCATCATCCACCAGCTGCGCGGGCGGCGGGTCACTCCGGCCCGCCGCCTCGCCGCCTCGCTCGGCGTGTCGGTGCGCACCGTCTATCGCGACGTCGCCGACCTGCAGCTGTCGGGCGTACCCATCGAGGGGGAAGCCGGCGTCGGCTACATCCTGCGTAAGGGCAGCGACGTCCCACCACTGATGTTCACCCGCGAGGAGCTCGAGGCGCTGGTGGTCGGCGCGCGGTTCACCGAGGCCTTCGCCGGGCGGCGGCTGGGGACGGCGGCGCGCCGGGCGCTGACCAAGATCGAGGCGGTGCTGCCCGCCGAGCTGCGCGCGCGCAGCGAGCGGTCGCGCGTGCTCGCTCCCGTGGTGCCGGCGCGGGAGGAGCTGCGCGAGCGTCTCGATCGCCTGCACGAGGCCATCGACGCGCGGCGGGTGGTGCGCTTCGCCTACGCCAGCCTCGGCGGCGGCGCTACCGCGCGCGACGTCGAGCCGCTGTGCCTGGCTTTCTGGGGGCAGGCCTGGACGCTGGGCGCCTGGTGCCGGTTGCGGGTCGATTTTCGCAACTTCCGCCTCGATCGCATCGACGGTCTCGAGGTGCTCGACGAGATCGCCAGCGACGACCCGGCCCGCGGGCTGCGCGCCTACCTCGACAGCGTCGGCGCCGGCCCGGAGTTCGATGTCTAGCCTTCGCCCGACGCCTGGAGCGGTGGCACGTATCGTGCGGTTTCTCCCGGCGGGGAGCACGCTCCTCGGTCACACCAAGGAGGTCAGACATGGACCGACATGATCGCGGGCTGGACAACCAGGCGAAGGGCCTCGGCAAGCAGATCAAGGGCAACGCCAACGAGGTGATCGGCTCCGTCACCGGCGACAAGAGCCAGGAGCTCAAGGGCAAGGTGCAGAAGAACGTTGGCAAGGCTCAGGAGAAGATCGGCGAGAAGCAGCAGGAGCACGAGCAGCGCAAGCGCGACGAGCGCCTGCCGTAGAACCGGTCGCGGGCAGGCAGGTCCCATCCCTGTCTGCTCGTTCTTGGATAGGGGCGGGGCGCAGGTCCCGCCCTTTCGCTTTGTAATCCCGCGACTCTGGCGTGCGTTAGGCTGAGCAGATGAGCGCCTCCGCACGTCATGTCGTTGCCTCACTCTTCTCGCTCGTCATCCTCATCGCGGCCGCGGCCCGCGCCGACGGCGTCGGCGAGGTCGCCTTCGCCAACTCTGGCGCCGCCACCGCCCAAGCGCCGTTCCTGCGCGGCCTCGCCCTGCTGCACAACTTCGAATACCCCGACGCGGCGATCAGCTTCCAGCAGGCGCAGAAGGCCGACCCCGGGTTCGCCATGGCCTACTGGGGCGAGGCGATGACTCACACGCACCCGGTGTGGATGGAGCAGGACCGCGAAGCCGCGCGCGCGGTATTGCAGCGGTTGGCTCCCACCGCCGCCGAGCGCCTGGCCAAGGCGCCGACCGAGCGCGAGCGCGACTACCTGCGGGCCGTCGAGGTGCTATACGGCGAGGGCACGCAGGCAGAGCGCACCCAATCAGAGCGGACCAAAGAGCAGCGCGACGTCGACTACGCCGGCGCCATGGCGGCCCTCCACGAGAAGTATTCCGACGACGTCGACGCCACTGCCTTCTACGCCCTCGCTCTCCTCGGCACCGCGCACGAGGGTCGCGACGTTCCCACCTACATGCGCGCCGCGGCGCTGCTCGAGGAGGTCTTCCCGGCCCACCCGCACCATCCCGGCGTCCTCCACTACCTCATCCACTGCTACGACGACGCCGTGCACGCGCCGCTGGGCGTGCGCGCGGCGCGTCTCTACGGCGCTGTCGCTCCCGACGCCGGCCATGCCCTGCACATGACCTCGCACATCTTCATCGCCCTCGGCCAGTGGGACGACGTCATCGCCGCCAACGAGCGGGCGATGGCGGTCGTCAACCAGCAGCGCGCCGCCAAGGGGGAGCCGGCGAAGCATTGCGGGCACTACGTCGACTGGCTGTTCTATGGGCTGCTGCAGACCGGGCGCGTGGAAGAGGCCGACCGTGAGCTCGAGCAGTGCCGCCAGGACGCCCGCGCCGAGCTGGTTGCCGCCAAGCCGACCGATGGGCACTCGATGAGCGCGGCCGGCAAGGCGGCCGATGCTCGCTCGATGAGTGCCGCCGCCTACCACGAGATGCGGTTGCAGCGGCTGGCCGACACCGGCAAGCTGCTTGCCGACGGGGTGGCGGCTCCCGACGCAAAGCTCGGCCTCGCCCGCTTCACCGTCGCCTACGCCGACGCCTACGCGGCGGCCCGTGGCGACGCTCCCGCCGAGCAGGCGCGGGCGGCGCTCGACCGCCTGCGCGCGGCGCAACAGGCGGCCGGCAACTGGGCGGGGACGCGCGGCTCTCCCGACCCGGTGGCCGCCGCCGCCGCCACGGTGTCGGTGCAGCAGATCGAGGCGTTGCTGCTGCTCCGCGAGGGCAAGCGCGACGAGGCCCTGGCGGCGCTGGCCAAGGCCGCCGACGCCGAGGACGCCATCCCCCTCGTCTTCGGCCCGCCGGTGGTGGAGAAGCCCACCCGCGAGCTGCTCGCCGAGGAGCTGCTGGCGGCAGGCAAGGCCGCCGAGGCGGAGCGGGCCTTCGAAGCCTTGCTCGGCCGCACGCCGGGTCGCACCTTGGCGCTGCAGGGCCTGTTGCGCGCCCAGCAGGCGCTCGGCGAGCACGAGGAGGCGGCGCGCACGCAGGCTCAGCTCGCCCGCAACCTCCACCGCGAGGTGGCGGCCGGCGCTCCGCGCTGAGGCGGGGGCACGACCCGCGGGGCGCGCGGCTCAGAGCCCTTGAAGCAATCGGCCGTCGAGGCCCCTCGTCGCTACGCTCCTCGGGGCTGAGCCCGCCGCGCGCACGGTCGTGCGCGCTCTGGGCTCAGAAGCGCAGCATCAGCCCCACCTCGGGCGCCACGTCGGGCGACTGCGGCGACAGACCGATGCCGCAGTTGAGCTTGAGCAGGGCGTGTGGGGTCAGCGTCCACTGCGCCTCCGGGATGAGCGACACCTCGACGCTCTCTCCCTCGAGGAGGACGACGAAGCGCCAGCGTGGCGAGGCGCGCTTGATGTACTCCAGCGCGTATTCGCCGATCTCGGGGCGCTTGTCCTCGGCGTCCCAGGCCACCGAG